>JBBRGM010000068.1:0-14012 GCA_038240725.1 Burkholderiales bacterium
CAACTACGCCGGCACGCTCGGCCATCTGCTCGATCGCTGGGCCGACCAGATGGATCCCGGGCTCGTCGCCATAGTCCGCCACGGGATGACCTACACAGCGGCCGATTACACCGCGGCGCAGGGCCAGCGCCTGGTCTACTACGACAAGATGTGTGCGTTCTTCGAACGCTACGATGTGCTGTTGACGCCGAGCCTTTCGGTTGCAGCGTTCGACGCAAATCTGCTGATCCCACCGCACTGGGAGCAGCATCCGTGGGATTGGCTGCGCTGGGCGGGCTTCAGTTATCCGTTCAATCTCACCGGGCTGCCGGCGGCAACGTGCCCCTGCGGTTTCACGGCGTCGGGGTTGCCGGTTGGATTGCAGATCGTTGCAGGACGCGGGCAGGACTTGCGAGTGCTGCAGGCATCGCGCGCCTTTGAGCAGGCGCGGCCGTGGGCGCACCGCCGCCCAGAACTCTGAAGCTATGGCGCGAGCTGTAAGCCGCGCAGATCGCGCTCGAGATCGAGCAGGCAGTCCTGAAACGCCTGACTCAATCCCTTCGACAGACTGTCGGCGCTGCGGTCTGCAATGAACACTTCGTGACTGTAACTGCGCTCCAGCACCACGCGCCGCTCCGGCGTATGCGTTTGCGTGACGAACGCCTGCATGGTGAACACGGCACTCGCGCCCTTGCGGAAATCGCCGTACATCGCAGTCACTAAACCTTCCAGTGCATACGGCGCATCCAAGGTGCTGGACGCCGGGAACACAGCGCTGAACACCCCGCGTGTGGCCAGCCATTCGGAAACGCGCGAGGTCACCATCGCGCGCGGGCTCACGAAGAACTCGTTGTAGAAATCGTATTCGTAGCGCTGCTCTTCGAGACGAATCACGAAAGCACGATCTTCGAACGGCGGCGCGACTTCGAATCCGACGACTCTTAGCGGCGCCGCAAACAGCGGCGGCTGCGCGGTCTGTTCGGTCGAGACTTCGAGCATGTAGTAATGCTTCACCGGCGCTGGACGGCTCAAGCCCAGACTGCATCCCGTGGTGAGCAGTGCTGCCATCGACAGCAGCGACCACACGCCGAGTCGCCGGTTGTTAACGCGGTTGACCAGATGTGTTTGCATGAATGCAGCCGATGTCATATCGATTCCGATTTGCGCGCGGCGAAGCGCGTGACACTATGCCGGGACGTATCTGGAGTGCTCATCTCAATGCGCTCGCATATCGCGTTTCGGCGGCTCGCCGAACAGCACGCCGGATGGGTACCGCTTGGCGTTTTCCGACAGCGCGCGCAGGTTGTCGGTGATCTGGCGGAGGTTGTTCAACGTCGTCGCCACATCGTTCTCGCGCCCGGCGACGAGACGATCGATGCGGGCCAGGGTCTGCTGCATTTGAGTGAACGCTTTTTGAAAGTCTTCCGACTCGGTGACTTTACGAATGCGCGCGGCGGCGACAGCACCGTCGTGCGCCGCCGCAGACGCCTCGCGTGAAGCAGACGCGATATCGCCGGGCGCTGTGTCCCATGCTGGATTCCCGAGAATCTTCTGCAAGCGCTGATTCGACTTGCGCAAATCCGAGATGAGCGCGGTCGCTTCGTCGGATATCTGGTCCAGCTCAAGGTCGTCGACCTTGTGCGTTAGCGCAACCGCCAGCGCATTCACGTTGGTCACGAAGCCTTCGACATCGACGCTGCCGAGGCGCCGCACCAGTGCTTCGGTCGCGCTGAAGATGCGGCCCACCGCGCTGCGGGCAGACGGCACGTACAAGTATTTGGGCTGCCAGTCGAACGCGAGGGACGGAGTGTTCTTGGGATCGCCATAGTCGAGCTCGAGATAACTCAAGCCGGTCACCCCCTGCGGGACCTGCCGCACGCGAAGGCCTTTCTCGACTTCGCCGCGGATCACTCTAATCAACTCGTCGCCGCTCAGTTCGCCGGCGCCCATCAGCTCCGGACGCACCACGAACTGAACCAGCACATAGGGCTTACGTTGCGACGGTGGACGATCTTGCTCGTAGGACACATAAGAGAAGCTGAGCTTGGTGATGTTGCCGACCATCACGCCGCGGAACAGAACTTTGGAACCGACATCGAGGCCTTGTACCGATTCGTCGAAATAGGTTTCCGCCGTGATGTCCTTGCGCAGAAACGAACCGGTTCCCAGAAAAATAACCAGCGCGATAAGCGCTGCACCCACCAGCAGAATAAAAGTGCCGAGGCGAACGTAGAGCTGCTGCCGAGTCATGCCGTCTCCAGAGGCGCTGGCTCGCGGCGGAAGAAGCGTCGCACAGCGGGGATGTCGTTGTGGTCGCGCAGATCCTGCGGCGTGCCCTGCGCGATGATGCCTTTCGCGGAAGCATCGAGCATGATCGCGCGGTCGGCAATCGTGAAGACACTCGCCAGTTCGTGCGTGACGACGATGAAGGTGACCTCGAGGCTTTTCTTCAGACGCAGGATCAGCGCGTCGAGCTCGGCGGCGGTCACCGGGTCCAAGCCTGCGGACGGTTCGTCCAAGAACAAAATCGCCGGGTCCAGCGCCATTGCACGCGCCAGCGCTGCACGCTTCTGCATGCCGCCGCTAATTTCTGCCGGCATGCTGTCCGCGAATTTCTCCAGGCCGACCAAATCCAATTTCAGCCGCGCGATCAGCTCCATCGCGTCGCGCGGAAGATCGGTGTATTCCTCCAGCGGCAGGCAGATGTTTTCCGCCAAAGTCATCGAGCCGAACAATGCGCCGCTCTGATACATGACGCCGATGCGGCGCAGTGCCGCGAGCCGCTGCCCATCTTGTGCGTTGCCGATGTCGATACCTGCCAGCGAGATCGTTCCGGCGATCGGCGGGATCAAACCGATCATGGTTTTCAGCAGCGTGCTCTTGCCGCTGCCGGAACCGCCCAGGATAGCGATCACCTCGCCGCGGTCGACGAAAAAGTTGAGATCTTGCATCAGCGGCTTATCGTTGTAGCCGATGCTCAGATGCTCGGCTGCGATGATCGGGTCGTCCACGTCAGATATCCAGAACATGAAACAGCACGGCGAACAGTCCGTCCGTCGCTACGATCAGGATAATGCCACCGACCACTGCGCGTGTGGTCGATTGCCCGACGGCGCTCGGTCCCTGTCCGGTCTTCAGGCCCTGCCAGCAGCCGACCCCCGCTACCAAAAGGCCGAAGAACACAGCCTTCAACAGGCCGCCGAGCAGATCGCCGTGCGACGCGGCCGCATCGACTTGATGCAGGTAGGTCACGAATGGAATGCCGAAGCTGCGCATGACCAGCGCGCCGCCGACGAGCCCGATCAGATCCGCGAGCAGAGTGAGGAGCGGGCACATGAGCGTCGCGGCCAGCAGGCGCGGCACGACCAAAAAGCGGACCGGATCGATGCCCATCGTAATCAGCGCGTTCACTTCTTCGTTCACTTTCATCGTGCCGATCTCGGCGGCGAATGCGGAGCCGGAGCGACCGGCCAGCAAAATCGCCGTCATCAGCGGCCCCAGCTCACGGAGCAGCGACAATGCCACGAGATTGGCGACGTAGATCTCGGCGCCGAACTGCCGCATCGGGATTGCGGACTGGAACGCGAGGATGACGCCCATCAAAAAGCCGATGAGCATCACGATCGGCACCGCCTCGCCGCCGGCGCGCTCAGCGATCACAAAAGTATCCTGCCAGCGCAGACGCGATGGATGCAGCAGCGTATCGACCAGACCGACCGCGCACTCGCCGATGAAACTAACTCGATCGAGCGCCCCTCTCAGTACATTCGCGCCGACGCGGCCGACGCGCTCGGTAATGCTGACATGCGGTGCTGCTGGCGCGGGATGCGAGACGAATCGTTTGGGATCGAACTGCTCGAGCAGGCGGCCGTATTGCTCGGGCAGATTGCGTACGCTCACCGCCGCATTGGCGTCGCGCGCATGCCGCTGCACTTCCACCAGCAGTGCGATGCCGGCGCCGTCGGCGTAATCCACTCCGGCCGCGTCGAAGATTATCGGCTGCGATGAATGGTTGGTCAGCTCGCGGTGCGCGGTGCGCCACAGCGGCGCGACCGAATACGCGTCCAGCCGGCCGGTGATTGCATACACGGCGGCGTTGCCCTCAGGGGGGCGCGCCTCGAGGGCGGGAGCGTGAGCGGCTGCAGAGGGCATGAGAAGCTTGAGAGCCGCTGGAGTGTACCGTGGTTTAATCGCTGGCGGAAACGTGCGCACAGTGCGCGACGACCAGCACGATGAGAAGAGGTGAGGATTGCTGCCGATGTCGTCGACCGAATCGATGCGCCGATGAAACCGCAAACCGAAACGCCACTGTCGAGCAAACCCCCGCTGCGGCCGCGCTCGCGCCGCGTCTTGTTTTTCGAGCTCGTAGCGCTGCTGCTCGTGGTGCTGGTGCTCGTCGTCATGTTGTTCTGGCGATTCCTGATTCTCATGGGTATCGCGATGGCGATGGCGCTGATCCTCAAGCCCGCGCACGTCTGGCTGGCTCGCAAACTGGGAGGGCGGCCGGGCTTCGCTGCGCTGATCATCGTGCTTCTGGTGACCGCCGTTATTCTGATACCGCTGCTCGGCGGCCTCGCCGCGATCGCTGCGCAGGCGCTCAACTTCTACGAGTGGGTGACGCCGTACCTCACGGTGCCGCAGCTCGAACGCGTGTGGAAAGAGATACTGCCGGCCCGCCTGCCGTGGCTGTCGCATGTGCAGGACATGGGACAAAGCCGGGTTGCCGACTTTCTGTCCGCCGCGCTGAGCCGGTTCGCTAGCGGCGCGAACAATTTGTTGCAAGGCGCAGTGGCGGGACTCACATCGGCGGCGCTCGAGCTCACCTTGCTGCTCATCACGCTGTATTTTTTCCTGCGCGACGGTCCGTACTTTCGGGCGCAGATCCGCCGCGCATCGCCGCTGACCTCATCGCAGATGGACGAGATGCTCGACCAGATCGCGCAGACGATGCAGGGCGCGTTAGCGTCGCTTCTGCTGGTGCCGGTGGTTCAGGGCATCGTCGCGACCGTCGGTTATTTGCTATTCGGCGTGCCGAACGCGCTGCTCTGGGGCGGGCTGACAACCTTGGTCGCGTTCGTTCCCGCGCTGGGCACGCCGATCGCGTGGGTGCCGATCTGCATCTATCTGTTCGTGCAAGGCGAGGTGTGGCAGGCCATCGGCCTCGCCGTGTATTGCACGCTGCTGGTCGCAGTGGCCGACAACATTCTGCGCGCATGGATGCTCAAGGGCTCCGCGAAAATTCATCCGCTGTGGAGTTTCTTCGCCATCCTCAGCGGCTTGTTTACGTTCGGGGCGCTCGGCCTTCTGGTCGGTCCTCTGATCCTCTCGCTGGGCGTATCGGCTTTGCACATCTATGAGATGGATGTCCTGCGCGGCCCGGACATCGGCTCGCGCAACTTGCCGGACAACACGACACCGGGCGTGCCGATCGCGCGGGCGCCCGGTTGACTACGTCGTTTCGGCACCGCGCGCATTACTGGATTTTTCCCAGGTGCCCGTTGTGCGAGCCCATGTACCAGAGATTGCCGGCGGCATCGACGATCATCTTGCGGATGCCGACATTGTCCGACGGCAGCTCGATGACGCGCATATCGCTGGACACTGAATCGAAACGCACCACCGTGTCGGTGTTGATCTCGTTGACCCAGATGATGCCCGCACTGTCCGCGGTGACCGCGTATGGGCCGCCTTGCGGTCCGGCGGGAAGATCGTAGTCGCGGATTGCTTTTCCACTGACCGGATCGAAATGCAGCAGCTTGCCGTTGCCGGATAGCGTTACCCACAGCGTGCCGTCCGGTGCGCTCACCATGCGACGCGGCGCGCTGCCGTGGCCGGTTGCGAACTCGGTGACCTGGCCAGTCCTGGGGTCGATGCGCCCGAGCTTGTCGGCGCCCATGCGGCACACCCAAATGTAGCCGCGCTTATCCAGCGCAATTCCGTATGGACGTCCCTTCATGCGAAAGTCGACGATCTTGCCGGTCGCGACGTTGAGCTTGCCGACGCGCCCGGCGTTCTGCATGGTGAACCAGATCGTGCCCTTGCCGTCGCTGACGAGGGTGTGCGGATCGGAGCCTGGACGCGTTTTGTATTCGGTTACTTTGCCGGTCTCAGGGTCCAGATGACCGACGGTGGCATTGCCATTGCCGGTGTACCAGACCGTCCCGTCTGCCGCCACCAGCAGCCCATGCGGTCGCGCGCCGCGCGGCAGATCCCATTCCTTGAATGATTGCGTCTTCGGATCGAAGCGCGCGATCTTGTTGCCATACATCACGGTGATGAAGATGCTGCCGTCCGGCGCCGGCGCCGGATCGCGCGCAAACTCGGGCGTCGGGACCGCCCACTCCTGCACCTTGCCCTCGAAATGCGGATTGCTTCCCGGGATGATCGTGTAGTTGGAGCCGCCGCCCACGCACGTTCCGGCAAAAGTAATCAGACACGCCGCCGCCCACGCGATGAGAGACCGCTTCAATTTGTTCTCCTCGTTCTCATCCCCACGGCGACGATGGTAGCAGCCTCCTCGATCAGCCATAACTCGGCGCCCAACGGCGCGTAGTCTTGCAACAGTGCGCCGCCGCTGTGAATGGCACGTTCGTGGTGCAATATGGAACGCGCCCGCCGTACCGTCGATTGCGCTAAGCACAGAATTACAGACGGAAGAATGCGCAATCGTATGCGGGCTGCGTTGCGTGTACGCTTCTTGCAAACGCGCCGGTCGAGGCAGCCGCGGCGCTGTCGACGGGGAGACAGGCATGGCAACGATAAAGACGACCAGCGGTACGCCGGCGCCCAGCATTACCCCAGCGCTTTGGACTCCGGGCGATTGGAACGCGTTCTTCGGGTTCGGCACCAACATTCTGGTCAACCTGCTGGTGCTGACCGGCCTGTTGCGCTTCGTGTTGAAGATGCCCGACGATATTGTATTCGGCCGCATCCTTCCCGCTACCGGCCTGATGCTGTGCCTCAGCACGATGTACTACGCCTGGCTCGCCTACGGGCTGGCGAAGCGCACCGGGCGCACAGATGTCTGCGCGCTGCCATCCGGTGTCAGCGTCCCGCACATGTTCGTGGTGGTGTTCGTGATCATGCTGCCGATCTCGATCAAGACCGGCGATCCGATCAAAGGCTGGGAAGCCGGCTTGGCGTGGGTATTCATCCAGAGCTTCGTGCTGATGATCGGCGGCTACATCGGACCGTTCATCCGCAAAGTCACGCCGCGCGCCGCGTTGCTGGGAACCTTGGCCGGCGTTTCCATCGCATTCATCTCCATGCGCCCCGCGCTGGAGATGTTCATGACGCCGGTCATCGGCGTCGTCTGTTTTGCCATCATTCTGCTGAGCTGGTTCGGCGGCGTGCGCTATTTCAAAGGCGTGCCGGCAGGCTTGATTGCGATCGCAGTCGGCTGTGTCATCGCCTGGGGCTCGACTGCGCTCGGCCTCAACTACGCCGGGTTGAGTCTGGACAAGTTGAGCGACTCGATCTCGGGCTTCGGTTTCAATCTGCCGATACCGGCGGTGAATCACGTGTTCTCCGGTTTCCAGTTTCTCGGCGTCATTCTGGTGACGGCGATTCCGTTCGGCATCTACGACCTGGTAGAAGCGCTCGACAATGTGGAAAGCGCATCGGTTGCCGGCGACAGCTATCCCACGACGCGAGTACTGACCGCCGACGGCGTGATCAGTTTGATCGGCTGCCTGATGGGCAACCCATTCATCAACGCGGTGTACATAGGTCATCCCGGCTGGAAAGCGATGGGCGGGCGCATCGGTTATTCGGCTGCCACCGGCATCGCAGTTATCCTGCTATCGGTGTTCGGCATCATCGCGGTGATGATGCAGTTGATCCCGGTCGTTGCGATCTCGCCGATCCTGCTCTACATCGGCATGCTGATCGGCGCGCAGGCATTTCAGGAAACGCCGAAGAGCCATGCGCCTGCGATCGTGCTCGGGCTTGTGCCGCATCTCGCTGCCTGGGGCAAGCTGCAGATCGACAGCGCGCTCGGCGCAGCCGGAACGACGGCGGCGCAAGTCGGTTTCGACAAACTCGGGCAAGTCGGCATTTTGTACAAGGGGCTCGCGACCCTGGGCGGCGGCGCGATACTGGGCGGGTTGATCCTGTGCGCGATCGCCGTGTTCGTCATCGATCGCGAATTCTGGAAGGCGGCGATATTTTCTTTCGCCGGCGCACTCCTGACTTTCTTCGGATTCATGCACGGCGAAGCGATCGGTATCGGCCAGTCACCGCTGGTGGCGATCAGCTATCTCGGTGTCGCTGCGATCCTGCTTGCGTGTGCCAAATTCGCCATCGTCGCACCGAAGCCCATATCCATGCATGATCTGGACGAGCACGTTCCGGCATCTTAATCCGTCGCGCCACTGCTACTCTTGAAGGAGCCGCTATGCCGCAAACCGCAATGGCCGCAGAACCCTACGAGCTGCAATTCGATCTGAATACGACTGCGCTCATCATCATCGATATGCAGCGAGATTTCGTGCAGCCGGGCGGCTTCGGCGAGGCGCTCGGCAACGACGTCAAGCTGCTGCAGGCGACCATCGCGCCGATCAAGCACGTACTCGACGCGGCGCGTGCAGCGCAAATGCTCGTGATTCACACGCGCGAAGGTCACCGCCCGGACTTGAGCGACTGTCCGCCGAGCAAGTTGCAGCGGGGCCGCAGCGCCAAACGCATCGGCGATCAAGGGCCGATGGGACGTATTCTCGTGCGCGGCGAAGTCGGACACGACATCATTCCCGAGCTATATCCGATTGCGGGCGAAGTGGTGGTCGATAAGCCGGGTAAGGGCGCGTTCTTCGCGACCGATCTGGAGCTGATCCTGCGCGATCGCGCGATCAAGACGTTGATCGTGTGCGGCGTAACGACCGAGGTATGCGTCAACACGACAGTGCGCGAAGCGAACGACCGCGGCTACGAGTGCGTGGTGTTATCCGACTGCGTGGGCTCCTACTTCCACGAATTTCACGTGGCTGGGCTGGCCATGATTCGTGCGCAGGGCGGAATCTTCGGCTGGGTGTCGGACTCGCCCCGCGCGTTAAAAGCGCTATCCAGCGAAGGCCGATCGACCGCGCTGAACGGCACCGCTCTGCATCTGGTGGTCTAGCGTCCTGAATCAGAAATTCGCTGCTGAAAAACCGCGCCAGGCGAGCGCCGGACGTCGTTGCGCGCCTTGGGAATATGGCACGATATTCCCTGCGACGCGGCGCCTAGCCCGACACTCGCCTGGTCGGTTTTTCGAACCACCGGTGGATTGCGAGCACGGCGAATAGCGGGAGCGACGTCGAATCGGAGAGATTGTTCACCGAATTTCTGACTCAGGACACTAGCGCCCCGTCCAATGCGGTGGGCGCTTGGCCATGAAGGCATCGATGCCTTCGCCGACGTCGTCCGCCATCATGTTGCACGCCATGACTTCGGCGGCATACTGATAGGCGCCGTCCATCCCCATTTCCATCTGCTTATAGAACATCTGCTTGCCGACCGACACGGCGACCGATGACTTCGCCAGGATTTTCTGCGCCAGATCATCGACTGCGGCGTCGAGTTGATCCGCCTGAACAGCGCGATTGATCAGCCCGCGCTCGACCGCGGTGGCGGCGCCGATGAAATCGCCGGTGAGCAGCATCTCCATCGCCTGCTTGCGCAGCACGTTGCGGCCGAGCGGTACGCTCGGGGTGGAGCAGAACAAGCCCACGTTGATCCCGGACACGGCGAAGCGCGCGTTGTCGGACGCGACGGCGAGATCGCACTGGGCAACTAGCTGGCAACCCGCCGCAGTCGCAATGCCGTGTACACGCGCGATAACCGGTTGCGGAATGCGCGTGATCGACTGCATCACGTCGCTGCACTGCGCGAACAGTTTCTGATAGTAGGCCTTGCTCGGATTCGCACGCATCTGCTTGAGATCGTGCCCTGCGCAAAAAGCCGGGCCGTTGCCGGCGATTACCAGCACGCGCACCGATGTATCCGTCTCGATCGCACGCAACGCCGACTGCAGCTCGCTCAGCAGATCTTCGGATAGCGCGTTGTACTGCTTCGGGCGGTTGAGCGTGAGGGTCGCCACGCCGTTGGCGTCTTGACGCAACAGCAGCTTTTCTTCGACGGCGGGGGGCGCAACGGTGGCAGACATCGGACCTCCAGATCCATTACAACGACGATGAACGCATTATATAAGACCCTTCCATATGAGACCGGACCTGCAGACCTTACGAGCGGAATAACGCGTTAGGGACGCAACGTTGGCGATCACGCTCATTGCTGACCGCTCGCTGACGCCGATGACCGATTGCCGACGTTGGGGATTGCTTGCGCCGGGTTATTCGTTGCTTGCGCAGGATATTCACGGCCTGCGCCGGGCAATTTTCAGGGCTGCCGGCAGCGCACTTGTGCACGCGAGTAGCGCGCTCGCGCCATATTGGCAATAATGCGGACGTCTAAGCAATGCGATGCCCTATGACTACCGGTCTGCTCACCGATTTTTTCGCCTGCGGTCACGCAGCCAGCGCCAACTGGCGCGGGGCGGCCGAGGCTGCGCTCGCGCAATGCGGATCGGGCGTGCGTGGCGCGACCCTGGGTTTCGTCTACGCGACCGATGCATTTGCGGACGATTATGCTGATATCGTGGCGTTTCTGCGCCGCAGAACCGGCATCGCACATTGGATTGGCACGGTGGGGCTCGGCATCTGCGCCAGCGGGCGCGAATATCTCGACCAGCCCGCACTCGCGATCATGTGCTGCAGCTTCAGCGAAGATACATTTCAGGTCTTCTCCGATCTGAAATCCCCGCGCGATGTCGTGCGACTGCAGCGTGAGGAAGGTTTCGCCAGTTTCGCGCTGGTGCATGCCGATCCCGCGACGCCGTCGCTTACATCGTTGATTCGCGAACTGGCTGCGCGCACCGAAAGCGGATTCATCGTCGGCGGTGTCACCAGCTCGCGCGGACGCTCCGTGCAATTTGCCGACGGCATAACGGAAGGCGGCGTATCGGGCGTGTTGTTCTCCGATCAAGTCGTCGTCGCGACCCGGCTCACGCAGGGCTGCGCACCCGTCGGCCCGCGTCACATCGTAACCGATGCGCGCCACAACATCCTGATCAGTCTGGATGGCCGGCCTGCGCTCGACGTATTTCGCGAAGACATCGGTCCGGAGTTCTCCGGCAATTTGGGATCGGTCGCGGGCCGCATCTTCGCAGCGCTGCCGATCGACGGCAGCCACACCGGCGACTACGTTGTGCGCAACCTGGCCGGGCTGGACACCACGCACAAGCTGGTTGCGCTGTCGGAGGCGGTGAAGCCAGGACACGGCCTGATGTTCTGCCGGCGCGATCGCGGCACGGCGAGCGACGATCTCGACCGCATGCTCACCAGCATTCAAAGCGGTCTTTACCGGCAGCCGAAAGGCGGCATCTATTTTTCCTGCCTAGGGCGAGGCGCCAGCCTGTTCGGCGAAAATTCCGAAGAGCTGCGCATCATCCAGGATCGCCTGGGCGAAGTTCCGCTGGTCGGATTTTTCTGCAACGGCGAGATCTCGCATAACCGGCTGTACGGCTACACCGGTGTGCTGACCCTGTTCTTGTGATTGCCCCGCACCGGCGCGCCGCGCTTCGCGGTCGCTCGAAACTTAGAACGTAACGAGTAGACAAATTGCGCATGCATGATCTGGGCTTCACCTGGCTGGATGTCGCCGCGCTGACCTGGTTCTTCACCTGGTGGATCGGCTATGCGCGTTTTGCCAATTGGTATGCGACCCGTCAGCCCAGCCTGCAGACGATGATGCTCAAATACCGGCGCGACTGGTGGGTGCGCGCAATGGAGCGCGAGCTGCGCATGATCGACACCTCGATCGTCGCCAACTTATCCAACAGCGCGACATTCTTCGCATCGACGACGTTGTTTATTTTGGGTGGTTTGCTTGCGCTGCTCGGCACCACCGAAAAAGTCTCGGCGGTCATGCAGGGTATGCCGTTCAACAAGCACACACCCGACGCAGGCTGGGAGTTCAAGATCATGCTGCTGGTGGGCATCTTCGTGTACGCGTTCTTCAAGTTCACCTGGTCGCTGCGCCAGCACAACATCGCGTCCGTGCTGATCGGTGCGGCACCCAAGGTGCCGCGCAACGCCGAGGACGAGTCGAGTTATATCGATCAGGGCGCAATGGTGAGTCATCTCGCCGCCGAGCATTTCAACTACGGCTTGCGCGCTTACTATCTCGCGCTCGGCGCGCTGGCGTGGATGATCAACGGCTGGCTGTTCATGGGCACAACTGCCTGGGTCGTGCTGATTCTCTATTGGCGGGAATTTCGCTCGCAGGCGCTGCACGACCTGCAGCGTCCACCCCTGAAGCACTAGCGGCGCCGTATCAGTAGCAGTCGGCGGCTCGTGATATGGTTGCCGGCCTTTGCGGCCGGCGCTCGCACGCCTGCAATGCAAGTGCGGGCAGTCGTTTTTCTCGATTATCGCAACCTAACATATTGCCATGGCCAACCAACCGACCTCACTCACTGCACTGTTGCGCGCGTCCGCCGATGCGCGGCACTTTCCGTTTCTCGAGCGTGCGACATTCTGGGAGGAGCGATTGGCGCTGCACAGCGCCGATCTGCAAACGCTGCTCGATGCGCCTGCGGGCACGGATATGTTTACCCTGCCCCCGCGTGTTGCGCCTGAGGTTCATGCGGCCGTCCTAGCAACGAAAGTAGCGGAGCGCAGCGAAGAGATCTGCATGGCGAGCGTGCGCGAGATCGCGACGCGCGTTCGCAGCAAGGAGATCTCGCCGGTAGAAGTCGCCAAGGCGCATCTGGAGCGAGCGCAGTCGCGCGAGCATCTAAAAGCGTTCATCACCATGCGCCCGGAGACGGTCATCAAGCAGGCGCAAGCGCTCGAAGCTCGCATCGCGCGTGGTGAGGATGTCGGAGCGCTCGCCGGCGTGCCGGTCGCCGTGAAAGATCTGATGCACGTTGCCGGTTATCCATTTACCTGCGGTACAAACGCGATGGACGGCAAAGAATCGGAAACCGACGCAGATGTCGTGGCGCTGTTACGCCGCGCGGGCGCGATCGTGATCGGAACTGCCAATCTGCACGAGCTCGCGTACGGTGTGACGAGCGCGAACGAGCACTTCGGCGCTGTGCAGAATCCAACCGTACCGGGTCATATCCCGGGCGGCTCCAGCGGCGGATCCGGCGCGGCGGTAGCGGCGGGACTCGCAGCCATCGGTGTCGGCACGGATACGGGCGGATCCATTCGTATCCCGGCTGCATGCTGCGGCGTCACCGGATTCAAGCCGACGCACGATGCGGTCAGCCGCGCCGGCTGCTGGGCGCTTGCCGATACGCTCGATCACATCGGACCGCTGACGCGAAACGTCGCCGACGCGGCACTGGCATTCGAAGTTATGGCCGGCCTGCAGGCGGGAACAATCGGCGGTCTGCGCATCGATGCGCCGCGTCTGGTGAAACCGGCGCCGTTTTTCTACGATCAACTTGACACCTCGGTTCGCACTTGCACGCACGCTGCAATTCAGCAGCTGCAGTCTGCCGGCGCGTCGGTTGAAGACCGGCGCATCGAAGGCGTCGAATACGCCCCCGCCGTACAGTTCATGACCCTCTGTCCCGAAGCATGTCAGACCAATTGGAATCTGCTCACCAAGCGCGGCAACCGCGTCAGCGCAGATGTACGTGTCCGCCTGGAAATCGGCCAGTTCATCGGCGCGATCGATTACGTGAAAGCGCAGCGGTTGCGTCGGTGGATTCGCGACAACTTGATTGTCGGACTCAAAGATGCAGACGTGTTCATCGTCCCGACGCTGCCGATCTCGATCCCGCTGCAGGGCACGCGCACCGTCAGCCTCGGCGGACGTACGCTGCCATTGCCGGGTGCGATGACGCGCCTCACCGGGCCGTTCAACTTCGCCGGCCTTCCCGCGCTGAGCATCCCGTGCGGTACGGACGATAAGGGATGCCCGGTGTCCCTGCAGCTTGTCGGCCGTCCCGGCGCGGACGCTACCGTGCTCGCGGTCGGGCAGTG
>JBBRGM010000069.1:0-13971 GCA_038240725.1 Burkholderiales bacterium
ATAACGGTGTGGAGACGACGCTCGACGGCGTGCTGGCCAATGTTACGCACCGCAGTGCCGGCACCGGCGGTGTCGACACGCTGTCGTCGGCGGCGGATCGCCAGAAGGTCGTCAAGTTTTTGCTGACGATCGATGCCGCGACGCCCCCGATTACGCCTTAATTCACGCGTACCATGCGGGCATCGCCGTTCCCGCGTAGTGCAGGCCAACCCAGGTACTAAGGCTAAATAGACTCAGCTATCAGGGCTAAATATGAGACGCCTTCTCCACGCCGCTGCGGTGTTGATCGTCGTGAGCTGTTTGCATCCAGCGCGCGTCTCAGCGCACGAGGGAGAACAAGCCCCGGCGGGCTCGCCGGAGCAGCTGGGGCAGGTTGCGTTTCCGGTCTCCTGTACCGCGCCGGCGCAGCAGGAGTTCACTCGGGCCGTCGCACTCCTGCACTCGTTTTATTATCCGGAGGCGATCAAGACGTTCGCTCGGGTAACGCAAATCGATCCGGCGTGTGCAATGGGTTATTGGGGCGTGGCGATGTCGGCGTGGTACCCGCTGTGGTATCCGCCGACGAAAGAGTCGCTGGCCCAGGGCAGCGCTGCAGTCCGCAGCGCCTTGCAAGCCGGAGCGAAAACCGACCGCGAGCGCGACTACATCAATGCCATAGGCGCATTCTTCCAAGACTTCGAACAGGCCGATCACAAAGCGCGCGCGTTAGCTTATGAACGGGCGATGGCAGCAGTGCACGAGCGTTATCCGCAAGACAGCGAAGCCGCTGCGTTCTATGCACTTGCCTTGCAAGCCACCGCAAACCCGAATGACAAGACCTACGCAAATCAGTCGAAGAGCGGGGCGATTCTGGAGCAGCTCTATGCCCAGCAGCCGGATCACCCCGGGGTCGCCCACTATCTGATTCACGCGTATGACTATCCCGAGCTCGCTTCGCGCGCATTGGCTGCGGCCCATCACTATGGCGATATCGCACCATCGATACCGCATGCGCTGCACATGCCATCGCACACGTTCATCGCACTCGGATTGTGGCAGGAATCGATTGCGGCGAATCTAGACGCAAACGCTGCGGCCAAGCGGCTCGACTGGGTCCAGGAAGAACTGCACACGATCGACTATCTCGTGTACGCCAACCTGCAGATCGCGCAAGAGCAGACGGCCAGGCGACTGGTCGATGCGCTCAACGGCGTCACGATCAACGAGAAGCGCACACTTGCGATGGACTATGCCTTCGCTGCTGCGCCTGCGCGATTCGCGCTCGAACGGCGCAACTGGAACGAGGCTGCCGCGTTGAGTCCGCAGGCAACTGGTTTTCCTGCGACCAGTGCGGTGACCTATTACGCGAGGGCGGTCGGCGCGGCGCGCAGCGGTTCGCTGAACCAGGCGGAGGCAGATGTGCAGAAGCTCGCGGAGCTGCGTGATGGTTTGCAGCAAGCCAAACAGGAATACTGGGCGAAGCAGGTGGATGTTCAATATCGAACCGCGCTCGCCTGGCTGCAGCTTGCTGGAGGTACCGGCGCAGCAGCGCTCCAAACAATGCGCTCGGCGGCCGATTTGGAAGAGACCACTTATAAACATCCGATTACGCCAGGACAGATTTTGCCCGCGCGCGAGCTGCTCGCGGACATGCTCTTGATCCTCGATCGGCCAGAGCACGCGTTGCTCGAGTACGAGGCATCTTTGCGGGCGGCTCCGAATCGGTTCAATGGACTGTATGGCGCTGCGCGCGCCGCCCATGCAGCGGGAGACGAGAGCAAGGCAAAAGCCTACTACGCGCAGTTGCTGGCGCTGTGCCAAGCGCAAGATTGCAAGCGCGTCGAGTTGCGCGAAGCAAGCCAGTTTCTAGCGACGAACTGAGCTGGAGCGGCACCGTTTGCCGCCGATCGCGCTAACGACTGCGTCGGACCATCGTATCGAGCAAATGCGCGATCACGGCATCGATATCTTTGCAGCGGCCGGTGTGCACCGGCGAGGTTTGGATGATCGCGCTGCGCGGAGCAACCAGCCAGTGGAAACGCTCGCGCGGCGTGAGCAGACCGATCGGCCCGGCGGATTCGCCGCCGGCGCAGGTGATCGGAATGCTCGCGAGATGCGCGCGGATCGATTCGAGATCGAGCGAGGGATCGAGTGCAGACAGGCGTGTTTCGTCGAGCTCGATGTGCGCCTCGAGAAAACCGGTGGCCTGGCACGAGACGATCACGCCGACATTGATGAACTCGCCCCGCTCGACACGCGGGACCACCCGTATCACCGCGTAATCATAGGTGGCGTGATCGCGCACGAATCGCCTCCTCGAGAAAAGCGTGGGGCTGTTGCAGCCGATTCAGCAAATATGCAACGTACGCATCGCGCTGCTCGGCGCTGCCGCCGATTGCCGCATCTCTGATCAACCATGCGTCGGGTACGAGTCCCACGATATCCGCGATGCGCTCCGGCGTGAGTCGCTCGCTCATCTGCGCATCGACTTCGCGTAAGGTCGCGGCGAAGCGCAACAGCACATGATCTTTAATCAGCGCAAACGCATCGGCGCTGCGTTCGAAATAGCGGTCCCAGGCGTGATGAAAATACAGCGCGGCGCCATGATCGATGAGCCACAGCCGGCGATGCCAGATCAGCATGTTCGTGTTGCGCGGGGTGCGGTCGACATTGGTCGTGTAGGCGTCGAGCCAAACGATCGACGACGCCAGATCCGCGGCGGGCTTTTCAACGATGGGATCGAACGTCGCGGCGCCGGGCAAATAATCGAGCGCGAGATTGAGCCCGGCGCTCGCCTTGATCAAGTCTTGAATCTCGGGATCGGGCTCGGTGCGCGCGAGCGCAGGATCGAGCTCGACGAACACCAGCTCAGGCACCGGCAGCCCGAGCGTGCGCGCGATTTCGCCGGCGATCAATTCGGCAACCAGCGCTTTCGGACCCTGCCCCGCGCCGCGAAATTTCAGCACGTACATGCCGTCGTCGTCGGCCTCGATGATCGCAGGCAGCGAGCCGCCTTCGCGCAGCGGCGTCACGTAGCGAGTGGCGGTTATGGTCCTGAGATTGCGCATTGTCGGAGGCTGGATCGATAATATCGCGGTGGTCGCTTGCAGCGTCACCTCATCACTGCGATGCCAGCGCTTTCACCAGCCGATACAAATATTCCTGTCCCTGATAAAACGCCTGCGCGGTGATGCGCTCGTCCTTGCCGTGAAAGCGCTCGTCGATCGCGTCCAGAACAAGCCCCGAATGACCGTAGGTTGGGATGCCGGCGTTCCTCAGAAAGCTGCCGTCTGTGGCACCTGCCGACATGGTCGGAATGATGGGGACGCCGGGCCAGAATTCCGCGCTGATCCGCTCGACCGTCTGGATGATTTTAGGATCGAGCGGAGACGGCGCGCTCGCCACGTGCGTCCACACCGCGGTCACCGAGATCTGCTCGTCGTCGAGAACGCGCACGAGCGTGGCCTGCACTTGTTGCACCGGCTCGCCGGGCAGCACGCGGCAGTTCACCGTCGCACGTGCGGTCTGCGGCAATGCATTCATGGCGTGACCGGCTTCCAGCATGGTCGCCACGCAGGTGGTGCGCAATTGCGCGTTGAACGTGGGACTGGCCGATAGACGTTCGATGGCGGCCGCATCGGGATGATCCGACGCAACCGATTTCATGTCGGCGCCGACTTGCGATTGCTCCAGCGGTGCGGCGCGCTCCAGCCACGCACGCGTCGTATCGTTGAGCTTCACCGGAAAGTCGAACGCGCCGAGTTGTACCAGCCCTTTCGCCAGGCGATAGATTGCATTGTCCTTCACCGGAAGCGCACTGTGGCCCCCGGGATTCTTCACTTCCAGCATGAAATTCACCGGCACTTTTTCGCTCGTCTGCAATCCGTTGCGCGCGGGCTTGCCATTGCTCATACCGACGCGGCCGCCTTCGTTGAGCGCAAATTCCGCGTCGATCAGGTCGCGCTTGTTGGCGATCAGCCATTGCATGCCAACCGCGTTGCGATCGAGAATTTCCTCGTCCGTTTCCAGCACGAGAATAATGTCGCGATCCAACTTTAGGCCTTCCTGTTTGTAGCGGATCAAATTTGCGATGAAGGCCGACGCCATATATTTGTCGTCGCCGGTGCCGCGGCCATAGAAGTAGCCATCCTGCTCGAGAAACTTGAACGGATCGACCGACCAGTCCTCGCGCTTGGCTTCGACGACGTCCAGATGCGCGAGCAGCAGCATCGGCTTGCGCTTACCGGTGCCGTGCAGCCGTGCGACCAGGTTACCTTTCTGCGGCGCGGGGCTGAATACCTGCACGTCCGGATCGGCGAACCCGGCGGTACGCAACCGCGCCGCCATCGCTTCCGCAGCGCGCGCAGTATCGCCGGTCGCGGTGACCGTATTGATCTCGACCAGCTCTTGCAGGATGTCGCGAGCGAGCCGCTGATGCGGCAGCGTCTGGGCGAGACCCGCGTTGCTGACAACGGCCAGCGTGCCGATCAGCGCCGCTGCTGCGGCTGAAGACGCGCGTGAGCGCATGGGCTTGCTCCATGGAAAAGAGACGTCAGCATGCCACACTGTTACGGAACGGGCGGGCGGCTCGGCGCCGCTGAGCGCGATCGATGTGCGCAAATCCGTACTCGCCGGCGCTGCTTGCAGAACGAAGATGGTGTGTCGCGCGATCGCCGAATGTCGGAGCGCTGCGTGAGCGCAGGCTGACAATGCCGGCACGCAACGAGTCGCCGGCGCGCCGTTGCCGCGCCGGTGACTCTGGAGAGACTAGAGCTTGAAGCGCCCGACGATCTCGCCGAGCTGCTCGACGCGGCCGTTCGCAGTACGCAGCGCATTGTCGGCGTCACGCAGACTCTCGGTGCTCGACTGGATCATCTGATTTACCTGTTCAGCGCGCTTGGCCATTTCGGTTGTCGCTGATGCTTGTTCCGCAGTCGCGTCGGAAATCGCGTGCATCCGCGACACCGCATCGCTGACGCGCTCCCGTATTTGCTTAATCCCGCTCGTGGCCTGCTCTGCCAGACCGACGCCGGATGCGACGATCTGCTGCGCGTCGTCCATGCCGGTGAGGGCGCTTTTCATCTCGCTGCGAATCGAATCGATCACGCCGCCGATCTCGACGGTCGCGCCCGCCGTGCGTTCTGCGAGCTTGCGCACTTCATCGGCTACCACAGCGAATCCGCGGCCTTGCTCACCGGCGCGTGCGGCTTCGATGGCGGCGTTCAACGCGAGCAAGTTGGTTTGATCGGCGATGTCTTTGATGGCGCCGACGATGCCGGCGATTTCGTTGGAGCGGCTGCCTAGACGGCCGACCACGATCGAGAGCGAGCCGATGGTATTGGCGATCTTGGTTATTTCCCGGGTGACTTGTTCCACCGACTCGGCGCTGCGGGCCGATTCCGTATCCGCCGTTTGCATCGCACTTTCGGTTTCCCTCACCGTGTCGGCGATGTGGCCGATGCTGACGGTGACCTGTTCGATCGTCGCGGCGGTGGCGGTGAGTTCCTCAGTCTGGCGCGAAAAGTCGTCGGCTACGCGCGAAGTCGTGCCGGCGACGCTGTGTACCTCTTTGTCGACCGCACGCGCCTGTTCGCGAACTTCTTTGAACATGCCGTGCAGCCGCTCGAGAAAGTTATTGAAGGCGCCGGCCGCCTGGCCGACTTCATCCTCGCTCGTCACCGGCAGACGTACGGTCAAATCGCCCTCGCCTTGCGCAATGCCGAGCAGCGCGTCGCGCAATGCGCTGAGCGATGCCAGCAGGCGCCGCATGCCGAAGTTAACCAGGGCATTCGCGACCAGCAACACGACTACTGTTGCGCCGATGAGCATGTAGAGCATGGAGCTAAGCGGTGCGAGGGCGGCAGCGCGATCGATCACCAGGCCGAAATACCAATCGGTGCCCGGCACCGCATCCACGATCACATAGTCGCGGCGACCGGCATTGGTCATTTCCCCCATGTCCTTGCTTGCCGCAAGCGCGGCCAACCGGTCCGACGACATCTCGGGGAGCAGATCCGTAATCGGCTTGAGCACTGCCTCGCTTTTGCGGTGTGCGATTACCTTGCCGTCTTTGCCGACCAGAAATGCATAGCTGTCGCCGATCATTTTCAGCGACGAAACCTTCTGGATGAGCTCGTCGAGAATAACGTTGGCGCCCATCACGCCGTACAGCGCGCCGTCGCGCTTGATGGGCTGGGTGATCGTGACGACCAGCTTATTGTCGGACACGCTCATGAACGGGTTCGTCGTAGCCAGCGCATCGCGCTCGAGCGCGAGCTTGTACCACGGCCGGACCGTGGGATCGAAGCCGGCCGGAATCGGGCTGTTCGGATCGGCCTGCAGCATGCGCTTGTCGGGGAAGCCTATGTAGACGGGGCCGAACTCACCCGCGAATTTAGCCCGCATCATGCTCACCCGCGGATCGGCGTCGAATGCGGCGCCCTTGGCTGCCTCGACGATGCGGCGCTTGCTGGCCAGCCATTCGCCGATCATGCGGCTTTGCCGGTCGGTGATCGCGCCCATTTCTCGATGCAATCCTTCGATCGCCTGACTGCGCATATAGAAGTAAGCCAGGCTGCTCAGAAAGATGGCGCTTGCCATCAACAAAACGGCGACTAAGATAGCGAGCTTGGTCGATAGCGATTTCACGCGAACCTCGTATGGTTTGGCAAGCGATTTTTGCGATGGGCCGGGAACGGAAGCACTTCATCCAGACGGATGGATTACGGCACGGCGGCGATGAAACTTGAGTGCGTGTGACGTCGCATATCGCTCAGGAATGTCGGCGGCACCGGAACCCGCAGCGTCTGCGACGTTCAAACTTCGTGCCTGCATGACGAGTTGCTTGCGTTCTCTCAGTTAGGGTAAGGTTGTTGGACCGTCGGCCGCTCGCATCGGCGCTTATTCGTAAATTCAAAATAAATCATTACGGGAGATCTCGCGTGAATCATCGAACCATCTTGCTCGCCGGAGCGCTATTGGCCGTTGCAGCATCTTCGGCGTTCGCCGCCAGTTTTCGGGCCGAAGTAGAAGGCAATACGCTGGTCGTTTACTCGACGACGGAGAAGGACGAAGCTTGTTATTCGATGGTTACCTTCTCTTACCAGAAAGACGATAAGCGCGAGACTCGGCGGTTCGTATGCAACACGTTCGCGCGTGGGCAGAAAGATTATCGCTTCTGCGAGCGCACCGATCCCGCGTTTATCGATCTCAAAGTAGAAGGGCCGGTTACCGGAACCTGCGGTTAGCCGATATCGAGGCAATACACGATCGCGGTGCGTGGCGAAGCCGACGTATTCAGTCCGCGAAACTCACTCTGGAGTCGATCATGGCCGAAGCCGCGAACGCTGAGCTGATCCAAAAATCCAAGATTGGCGTCGAGCTCACCGGCGAGCAGTGCGCCGTGCTGGCGAAATTAGTAGAAGTGCAGGAATACATCGACGGTGAGGTCGTGGTCGAGGAGGGCGCGGTGGACGACAAGTTGCGCGTCGTGCTCGCGGGTGCAGTGGCCGTCGCGAAGCGGTCCGACGATGAATGGGTGCGGTTAAACGTGCTCACCGCGGGCGATCTTGCGGGGGAGCTCGCGTTTCTGGATTCGCGTCCGCGCTACGCTGCGCTGGTGGCGCTGGGGCCGACCAAAGTTTTCAGTCTGCAGCGCGAGCGGCTGGAATCGCTGTTGACCCAGGATCCCGTCATCGTCTATCGGGTGATGCGCGGCATCACGCGTTTCGCACACCAAGTGCTCCACAGCAGCGGCGCACAGATGCAGGAGCTCACTGCGTACCTCTATAAGTCGAAGGCCAAGTACTAGTGCGCTCAATGGCGCAGATCTGCGAAACGAGGGCGACCTCGAAGGCAGCCGCGCCAGAACCGACGCAGCGTGCGCATCGCGGCGCGTCAGTGCCTTCTGCGCACCATGTTGCCGGGGTCACGCACGCCGGAATAGCGCCGGTCCAGCCACAGCAGAAGCAGGCCGAACACCGGTACGAAGATGTCGGTGTAGAAAATAATCCCGGCATTACCCGGCGCGAAATTATGCGCTGTCACCATCTGCACTGCGTGACCGCCCGCCGCGCCGAGTAGAAAGCACGCAGGGCCGATCACCGCGGCAGCGCGCGTGTCTAAGCTACCGCGGTACGCCATGAATCCCACCACTGAAAAGCCGAGGCTCGCGAACCCGACTTCCGCCTGGAACGGGCTGTCGCCCCAGCCGATGAAACGCGCCGTCATCTCACCGAAGAAAACGTGCAACACAAAGTTGTACAGAAATGCGAGGGCGATGGAAAACAGCAGGTAGTTGGCGAACAACGCTTCGCTGATCGTCGCCGAGGTATGCCTTTTTCCCAACAGCGAAACCCCGGCGGCAATCAATCCCAGAATCAGCATCGTCAGCGTGAAATTCTGCATGCAGAAACGAATTGCAGCGGCCATTCATCCTCCGTGTCGTCGCTGGAAAAACTGCGAAGCGCCGATGAAGCAGAAAACGCGAGCGTAGCGGAATTCGCTAGTGCACTGGTGATGGCGTTTCAAGTTGAGCCGGCCACGACACGTGCCGATCGCATCGGCGGCACGCCCGCGGAATCAAATCGCCACAACTCCAGCGGCTGTCCGATCTGCTCAGTAGCCTGCCGCTTCAAGCATTACTGCAAGCCGTGCCTCACCGTATCCGTTCATACGTTGACGTCCGACCAGGATCACGGGCACGCCGCGTCCCCCGAGTGCCGCGAATTCGCGTTTGCCTTGCTCGGATGACTCTGCATCGAGCTCTTCGTAGCCGATCCCACGCAGAGCCAGATAGGCTTTGGCGCGCATGCAGTAGCCGCACCAAGTCGTGGTGTAGAGCTTGATCTTTTCTTTGACGCCGACGGAAAGCGCCGCTCCGGGCGCCTTATCCAGCGTTGTGACGGTCGCCGGGCCGCTTATCGACTGGACATGAACCTTGACCTTCGAAGCCTTCGACTCGGCGGGTGGGTTGTCGGAGTAGTGCGGATGCCCCTGGGCGACGGTCCAGCGAAAGATCTCTGCGACGGCGCTGCCGGAAGCCAGCGTCGCAACGGCGAGTATGGCGAATAGATGGAAAATTTTCATAACGACTCCGACCGTGGCGAGACAGCTCCTGCGCGAATCGTTTCGCAAGTTGCAGGCCACTATGCCGTTCTTCGACGACGCCGGACAACTACTTCGCGACTGACGGCATGTGCGGTACGAAATCGTGCATCGCATCGGGATCCGGCGCTGCGGCGTCGGGAGCGAAGACCGAGCAAGTCATGGCAATGCACTGATCAGCGCGCAATGCTAGGCTGCACGTAATTGTGGAGGTAGACCTATGTTCGCGTTGCTGGCCGTTTGCGCGCCCCTTGTCATTTGCACGCCGACTATCGCGGAACAGATAGAACACAAGCGCGTGGAGTTGCGAACCCTCGATGTTGCGCGTAATGAAGCGAACTTCGCGTTCAATCAGAACATGCAGAAAATCGGGCGCGAACGCGCCGAGGCGCACCGCAGCGGCGTCGAGACTTACGACGATACGGACGCGCTCCACGCGGCCGTGGCAGCGCACGTCGCGGCGCAGGATCATTTCGATGAGCAATGGGACAAGGCAGAAACGCACATCCGTACGCTCGAGTGCAGACTGGAGCTGGCAAGATCCGCGTCCGTAAACGCCAAGCGTTTGCAGGAGGCTGGCGGCGCACGCGATGCTGCGGCAAACGATACTGGAGATCGATGCGCATCGAGCGAAGCGAAATAAATCGCAGAACGCCGCGGCCGTTTTAGATCTGACGACACATCTGCTCGACCTGAATTCTGCACATGCTCGGCGCAACGCCCCATCCCTGTGACGCAGCGGTAGTTCACTCAGCAGACGATCCGGCGGAGGCGAAAACCTCGCCCGGCTGGATTCTGGCTGCGACGATTCTCGGTTCGAGCATGGTGTTCATCGACGGCACCGTGGTCAACGTCGCATTGCCGGCATTGCAGACGCAGTTCAATGCGTCGGCGTCGGGCGCGCAGTGGGTTGTCCAGTCGTACGCGTTGTTTCTCGCTGCGCTGTTGCTGGTCGGCGGCGCGCTGGGCGATCGCTACGGCCGGCGGCGAGTATTCATCGTCGGCGTGGGTATTTTTGCTGCCGCATCGGTGTGCTGCGGACTCGCGACGAGTCTGATGCAGTTGATCGTCGCACGCGGTGTTCAAGGCATCGGCGCAGCGCTCCTCGCGCCCGGAAGCCTCGCCATCATCGGCGCAAGTTTCCCCGAAGCAACGCGCGGACGTGCGATCGGCACGTGGTCCGGCGCAACCGGCATCACGGCGGCGATCGGTCCAGCGCTGGGCGGCTGGCTGATTGATCATGCGTCGTGGCGCTGGGCATTCTTCATCAACGTACCGATCGCAATCGCCGTGTTTCTGATCGCCGTCCGCTTCGTACCGGAAAGCCGCAGCCCGGGGACGCAGAGGCTGGACTGGCTCGGCGCAACGCTCGCCACACTCGCACTTTGCGGCATCGTGTACGGCCTGATGGAAGCGCCGGACCGCGGCTGGCACGACGCGACTGTTATAGCGACATTGGTTGCCGGTGTTGTTGCACTTGTCGCTTTCGTGTTGGTCGAGGCGCGATCGCAGGCACCGATGCTGCCGCTGCATCTGTTTCGGCTGCGCGATTTCAGCGGAGCGAATCTTCTCACGCTGCTGTTGTACGCCGCGCTCGGCGGCGGCCTGTTTTTCTTCCCGATCAACTTGATTCAAGTGCAAGGCTACTCCGCGACAGCGGCAGGCGGCGCGCTGCTGCCATTCATTGCGGTGATGTTTCTGTTCTCGCGCTGGGCCGGCGGATTGGTGGCGCGCTACGGCGCAAAGTTGCCGCTGTCGATCGGGCCGATGATCGCCGCCGTCGGCTATCTTTGGATGTCGCTGCCCGGCATTGGCGGCAGCTATTGGACGACGTTTTTCCCCGCGACGCTGGTACTGGGCTTCGGGATGGCAGTGAGCGTAGCGCCGCTGACGACGGTGGTGATGAACACGGTGGGCCGCGACCTCGCGGGTCTGGCGTCCGGCGTCAACAACGCCGTTTCGCGCACTGCGACTCTGCTTGCCATCGCGCTTCTCGGTGTGATCATGGCGCATCAATTCAGTCACGTGCTCGCGCGGCACTTGACCAGTCTCGAGCATCTCTCGCAACCCGTGCGCGACGCGATCTATGCTCAGCGAAGCAAGCTGGCCGGCATCGAGGTTCCCGCCGACGTCGACGAGGAAACACGCGCAACGGTGGCTGCGGCAATCAAGCAGTCTTACGTTTCCGGCTTTCATCTGGTCATGCGGATTTGCGCCGCGCTCGCGCTACTGGCTGTGGTTCCCGGCTGGATCCTGATCAGCGGTAAGCACGTCGAAAAGAAAGACGCTGAGCAGCGCGAGCGACGATGATTGGCCGAGGCGGCCGCTTTGGCAGATAATCGTCAGGCCGGCCGCCGGTAAGATCGTGTGCTTCAGCAACGCGATCGATGCTTCGTTCAACTTCTACGTGGAGGAAACATGGCCAACACGCCTTTTATGCCGACGCACGAAGGACTCAGCGCGTTGGCGTCGCGCTACGTGAACGTCGAAGCGCTGCCATGGAAACCGACCGCATCGCCCGGCATCGACATCAAGGTGCTGATGGAAGACAAGGACAGCGGCTTGCTCACCGCACTGTTCCGCTGGGCGCCGGGTTCGCAGCTCGGTTTGCACGAACACATCGAGATCGAGCAGACCTACATCCTATCCGGCAGCCTGGTCGATGAAGAAGGCGAAGCGCGCACCGGCGACTACGTGTGGCGCCCGAAAGGCAGCCGGCACATCGCGCGTTCTCCTGACGGCGCGTTGATCCTCGCGTTTTTTTTGAAGCCGAATAAGTTCTTCAGCCCCGCCGAGGCGGCGAGCATGTCGGCAAGCAGCGAGCCGGCGAAGGTCTAGGGAAGCTCTGAACATGTCTTGCGACGCGCGTTGCGTCACGATCCGTCAGGCTGCGCACTTCGTTTTCGAAGCGCAGCTTCCCAGATGCTCGTTGCACCGCTGATTTCGTTCAAGACGTCGCTATCCGATCGGCCCGACGCTTTCGTCACGCGAAAGCTGTGATCGGCGCCTTGCAGCCAATGCATCGTCCAGGTGTCGCGCAATCTGCTGACCATGCTTTGCATCAGGGTGTGCGTGCACAGCGCATCGCGCGTCCCGTTTATGCAAAGCACCGGCACCTCGATCTGGGCGAGATGCGCGTCGCGCAGTTTCTCCGGTTTGCCGGCGGGATGCAGCGGATAAGCGAGCAGTAGAACGCCGTCACAGGCGAATTTCTCTGCGGCCAGCATCGACGCCGCGCGGCCGCCCATCGAGCGGCCGCCGATGATCAGCGTGGTGCTGCAACTCTTCGCGCACCCGCGCCACTACCGCGGCAGTGCAATCCTTCAGCTTGGGCATCGCGTCCGGCGCGCTGGTGCCTTTCGCTCGATACAAAAAATTGAAGCGGACGACGTGCATCCCGCGCATGCGAAATTGCTGCGCCAACGGGAGCATGCCGCGATCGTCCATGTGACCGCCGGCGCCGTGTGCGAAAACGAACACGCTGCCGGTCGGCGTTGCCAAGGCCGGTTCGAACCGGGCAATCGTCTCGTCGCTGCCGACCGCGATGCGCCACTCTTTGCTCTCGATTTCGGCAGCAGCCTTCATCTCAGCAGGGGCTAGGGGCTAGGGGCTAGGGGCTCGGGGCTGGGGACTAGGGAAATGCAACGGCAACTGCGCGCTACTCGATCGCGGCTGGGGCTTTTGTTATGCGTGCGCTCTGCTTTTGATCGTGGTTGATCCAGAGCTCGCCGTGTTCGGTTTCCAGCAATTTCGCGACGTGCTCCATCGATTGTGCGCTCTGCTCTTTGTTGAAATTGCGCAACGGTACGCGGCGGTTGGTCCAGTTGTCTTGAAAATGCGCAAGGTCGCCTGACAATATCACCGGGCCGCGCTTCGGCAGGCGCACGAGCAACGACTGATGGCCGGGCGTGTGGCCGGGTGTCGAGATGATGATCACCGAGCCGTCGCCGAACACGTCGTAATCGCCGGTGAGTTTTACCGTTGGATTCGCTCTCAGCTTTTCGTAGAACGCAGGCGCGAAACCGGACTTCGCAGCGTCAGGTCCGAACGCGGCGTCGTATTCGGGCTGCTGAATGTAGAGCTTCGCCGCGGTAAACAAGTTCGCGTTGCCGACGTGATCGGAATGGAAGTGCGAAAACGCGATGTCCGTCACTTCCGTGGGCGCGATGTTGAGCACCTGCAACTGCGACGCCAGCGTCCTCGGCATGAACTGCGTGAGCAGACCGCCGGCGCCGGAGACGCCTTCGGGTTTGTCCGCGACCGAATCCGAAATGCCCGAATCCCACAGCATCAGCCGATCGCCATGCCGGATCAGATAACAGGTGTCGCTGAAGTCCATCGGCTTGCCGACGTTCACACCGGGCGACCAGTTCGCCGAGATATCTTTGATCTTGAGCTCGCCGCATTCCAGCACGTACATGCGGTCCACCGTTTTCTTGGCGGCATCGGCCGCATGAACGAAACCGGCGACACCGACCGCACCAAGCAAGAAAGCCAGATACAGGCCGAACCTAATCGTGCGTTTCATCGTAATCTCCTTGTCGTTATTCGAAGCGCTCCGGCCGTTGTTCAGGCGCGCATACGCAGACGTATCGCACCATGCCATATCGCATCCGCTGCGAGAACCTGGCCGCGCTGCGTGACTTCAATTGCGCCGATCGCGGCCATCGCACGTGCAGCATCCCGCACGATCGCCATATGCGCCCGCCAGCCGTCCGCATCGATCGCGCGCGCGACTTCCGAGGGGCAAATCGTCTTTCCCGCCCCGCGCCGTTCGAGCAGCCGAAGGATATCGTCTTGTACGCCCCGATCGACAGCGTGCGGTCTGAGTGGTTGGCGGACATGACTCGTGCGATCTGCAAGGCAATTATGCGAAGCTGACGCGAG
>JBBRGM010000070.1:0-13876 GCA_038240725.1 Burkholderiales bacterium
TCCGGTGAAAGGCTATTCGGTAACGCTGCCGGTCGAGCATCACAAACATGCGCCGCGCATGTGTCTGAGCGATGAGAGCGCGAAGCTCGCGATCTCGCGCCTGGGCGGCCGCCTGCGCATTGCCGGCACGGCCGAGCTCAATGGCTACGACAATTCCATGCACCCCTTCCGCTGCATCAGCCTGCTCACCCGCGCTGAAGATTTATTTCCCGACGGTGCCAACTTCGGCCGCGCGCAATTCTGGACCGGCCTGCGCCCCTGCACGCCTAGCAACGTCCCGCGCATCGGACGCACGCATCTGCCCAATCTATTCCTCAACACCGGCCACGGCACCCTGGGCTGGACCTTGGCATGCGGCTCCGCGCGGATCGTTGCCGACATCATCGCCAAGCGCCCGCCTGAAGTCGATCTCGAATCGCGATCGGCGTGATTCGCGGCCACCGGTGATTAGCGGTTGAGTCGCCGTTCTTAACCAAAGGCTATATCGAAAGGTACAGCCGCAGCGCTTGACCCTGCGCGGTGTGCGATTTAGCCTTGACCGATGCGTGCACGGCGTCATCGACTCCATTGGGTTTCATAGATGAAATGCCCTCGTTGTGACCACGAAAATCGGGTGGGCGCGAAGTTCTGCGAGCAGTGCGCGTTTGCGCTGAACCGCCATTGCGCCCAGTGCGGTGAGCCGCTGCCGGCGACAGCGAAGTTCTGCCCCGAGTGCGCACACCCGGCTCCGGCCATGGACGCTCTCGCGGATGATTCACAGACGGCTGCGTCGGCTGCTGCAAGCGGGCGCATGGCGGCTACAGCGGATGGCGAACGCAGACAAGCCACGCTTCTAGCCGCCGACATCTGCGGCTACTCCGCGCTGTGCACCAAGCTCGACGCCGAACAGGTGCAAGCGCTGCTCGGGCGCTTCTACGACATCACCGACAGCATCGTTGCCAACTATGGCGGTCACATTATCGATCACGCCGGCGATGCGACGCTCGCTGTATTCGGTGCACCGGTTGCGCACGACAATGATGCAGAGCGTGCAGTGCGCGCAGCGCTCGACATGCATGCGCAGGCCGCACAGCTAACCGATCCGTTGAGCAACGTGCTGCGGCTCCACGTCGGCATCGCCAGCGGTGAAGTCGTGGCCGCAACGATAACCGGCGGCGCACAGCCGAAATATTCGGTGACAGGCGATGCGGCCAATCTCTCCGCGCGCCTGAATGCACTGGCGCAGTCCGGCGACACACTCGTAACCGACGCCGTTTTCCGCAACATCGCCAACAAAATCCAGGCGCACAGTCTTGGCGATGTCGCGGTCAAAGGCTTCGACAAACCGATCGGCGTATGGCGCATTCAGGACTTGCGCCGCGGCCCCGCCGAGCGCCGGCCATTCGTCGGCCGGCAAACTGAGATGCGTCAGTTGCTGAGCATCGCAGACGGCGTCGCCGAGTCGAATAACGGCACAGCCGTGCTGGTTCGCGGCGACGCGGGCATCGGCAAGTCGCGTCTTCTGGAGCAGTTGCGCCATGCCACTGTCGGACGCGGCTTTTCCTGTCACGTCGGACACGTGCTCGATTTCGGCGTCGGTAAAGGACGCGATGCAATCCCGGCAATCGTGAAGAATGTGCTCGAGGTTTCGGCGCACGCCGAGCCGGCAGTGCTGGAAGAAGCCATCGAGCGGGCGCTGCAAGCTGGCCTCCTCGCTGCCGACGAGGTCATTTTCATCAACGATCTGCTGGAAGTCGACCACAACGCCGAGCAACGCGTCCGATTCCATGCGCTGGACAGCGCAACCCGCGTTCGCCGCACGGGCGAAACCATCGTCGCACTGCTCGAACGCTCGTGCGCTGTTCGACCGTGCGTAGTTGCAATCGAGGACGTGCACTGGGCGTCGCCCGATCTGCTGCGCTATCTCGCATTACTCACACGCGCGGCGTCGAGCAACGCCATGCTACTGGTGATGACCTCGCGCTTCGAAGGCGATCCGCTGGATCGGCTATGGCGTGGCTCGACCCGCGGCAGCGCGCTAATGACCATCGATCTCGGTCCGCTGCGCACGCAGGACGCGAAGCTGCTGGCGGGCGGCCTGTTCGAAACCTCGAACGACTTGGCGATCGAATGTATCGAGCGGGCCGAAGGCAATCCGCTATTTCTCGAACAGCTGCTGCGTAACGTTCTCGAAAGCAAAACGACGCACCTGCCGGCAACGATTCAGAGTCTGGTGCTGGCACGCATGGATCGCTTGAGCGCGCGCGACAAAATCGCGCTGCAGGTGGCCTCCGTCATCGGCCAAAGTTTTCCGCTCATTACGTTGCGTGCGCTCGCCGCCGATACGACATACCGCTGCAACGCTTTGATCGAAGCCGATCTTGTTCGTCCGGACGGCGACGATTTCCTGTTCGCCCATGCGTTGATTCAAGAAGGCGTCTACTCCTCGCTGCTAAACAGCCGCAAGCGCGAGCTGCATCGCAAGGCCGCAGATTGGTATGGCGATACCGAGCTCATCGTGAGTGCCGAGCATCTGGAGCGCGCCGGCGACCCCGGCGCGGCACGCGCCTATTTGCGGGCCGCGCAAGACCAGACCAGCAAATTTCGCCATGCGAAGGCACTGGAGCTGAGCGACAACGGCATTGCCTTATTTGCTGCCGCCGGCGCAGAGCCGGCATCGCCTGATGCGACCCACTGCGCCTTGACTTTGCTGCGTGGCGAGTTGCTGCGCGAGCTGGGCCGCTCGGAAGAATCGATTGCTGCGTTTCGCGCGGCGCACGCGTTGGCGACCGAAGACCAGGAACGCTATCGTGCGTGGATGGGAATCGTCGCCGGCCATCGCGTCACCGGCGACATCGAAGTCGCCATGCAGGCGCTTGACGAGGCCGATGCAATTGTGCAGAAGCTCGATCTGGCCGTGGAACGCTCGCGCGTGCATCACACACGCGGCAATTTGTTCTTCGCGATCGGCGATGTCGACGCGTGCTGTGCTCAGCACGAAGCCGCGTTGCTCAGTGCAGAGCAGGCGGGCGATACAGAATGCAAGGCGCAGGCCTTGAGCGGATTGGGCGATGCCAACTACGCGCAAGGCCGGGCACTGAGCGCTGTCGGTTTCTTTCAGCGCTGCGTCGATTTGTGCGAGGGTGCAAGTCTGCAGCGCCACGAAATTCCCAATCGCAGCATGGTCGGACATTGCCTGCATTTCGCCAATCAATTCGACCGCGCGGTGGCGCAATGCCGTCGCGCCTGCGACGACGCCAGCCGCAACGGATTCGTCCAGCTGGAAATCTTTTCGCAGGAATCGCTCGGATTGATTTTGGTCGACACCGGCAAGTACGACGAGGCGGAGCTTGCCCTCCAGCACAGTCTGGCGTTGGCGCGCACAGCAAACTCGCGGCGCTATCAATCGATAGTCCTGTACTGTCTCGCGGTGATCCGGCTGAGCCAGGGAGAGACGGAGCAAGCGCGCGAGTATCAGATCGAGGGGCTGGAGCTCGCGCGGCAAACCGGCATGGGATTCATCGGCGCGGCCCTCCTTGCAGCTAAGTCACGCGTCGCACACAGCGAGCAAGAGCGTCGCAGCGCGCTGGATGAAGGCGAAGCGCTGACCCACGAGTCGTGCATCGCACATTCGCGTTTCTGGTTTTATCGCGACGCAATCGAGAGCGCGCTCGACGCACGCGACTGGGCTTCGGCGATACGCTACGCGAACGCGCTCGAACAGTGCGTGAGCGCTGAGCCGCTGCCATGGGTGCAGCTGATCGCGGCGCGCGGGCGCGCGCTGGCAAACACGCTCAGCGGCCGATCCGACGAAGCGAATGCGCACGAGTTGAAACGCATTCGCGCTGATGCCCTCGCAACGGGATTCGGCTGGGCATTACAGCGCATCGATCCGGCGCTGGCCACGTGCGCACCGCAATCGTGAGCGCCGCCAAACGGTGTGTTTGCGACGCCGTGAGATAATGCGGTCGACGCGCATGACGCTATCCTTTAGCAGCGAGCGAGCGCTCAACCTGCGCGCGGCTTGCAATTTCCATTGATGAGACAGGCAAGCTCGTCTTCGCTGACGTCGGATGCGTAGCGAGTGGACTGCTGCAGCGGATCTTCGGCACGGATGTCGCGCGCGTCGGGCTCAGTCGGTTGCACGGTGACCGCGGGCGAGGCCGAGTCGATCGGCATGGCAACGGAAGTCGCGGCACTCGCCATCGCCATTGCAGACTGGGCCAAAAACGCTGCAAACAGTATCGTCGTGAGTTTGGTTGTCATGTCAGGGTCCTCTAAGTGGTCGGTTCGATTCTGGTTTTCGGGTCAGGGCGCCTGCTGCACAATTACCCTGAACGCACGCTCAGAATGAACGCCATCGAACGGCGAAGCTCGTAACGAGTAGGTGACAAAGTTGCGACTTATGCACACAAGCGGCGTTGCCCGTGCACACTTGGCGCAACACTCACACGGGCGGCACACTGCACGATCGCGCAGTCGAGGGGAGGCAAAATGACTACCGCAACATCACCTGAGTTACCCACATGGTCGCTGCCCGAGGCTTATCTCAAGGCACTGGCCGAACATGGCACCGTCAGGGGCTATCCCAAAAACGCCGTCATCGTCAGCGAAGGCGATCACAGCGACTCGCTCTATATCGTGCTTTCCGGCAAGGTGAAGATTTACCTCGCCGACGAGGAAGGCAAGGAGCTGCTGCTCAATACCCAGGGGCCCGGCGAGTATTTCGGCGAGATCATCCTCGACGAGGGCCCGCGTTCGGCGTCGGTCATGACGCTCGAGCCGAGCAAGTTCTCGATCGTTTCGAAAGCGCAGTTCCAGACGTTTCTTGCGGAGAACCCCGACACCGCGCTGGAGCTGATCAAGAGTCTCATCCAGCGCATTCGCGGGCTCACCAAAACGGTCGGTAACCTGGCGCTGCTGGATGTCTACGGGCGCGTCGCTCACCTCTTGCTCGAGCTCGCGACCGAACAGGACGGCATCCTGATCATTGCAGAGCCGCTGACGCAGCAGGACATGGCAAGCCGCGTCGGCTGCTCGCGCGAGATGATCAGCCGGATTCTGAAAGACCTGCGTGCCGGCGGCTACATCAAGATGGACGGCGATCGCATGGTGATTGCCAAGAAACCGCCGAAGGCCTGGTAGCGCCGCGGCGCCGGCGCCGGTCGCCTGCGCCCGTCTACTGCGCCTTTCGCCGGCAAGAGTCCAGGGCCGGCGCGCGCAGACTCAGTTGCTATCTTCCCAGTTCAGAGCGCGCGGTGCCGGCTGCGGACGCCATGCCCAGATCGATCCGCTATCTCCGGCTGACGCGGTCTTGCGGTGCTCGAGCCAGCGCAGCGCCGCAACGCCGAGCAACCCACCCGGAAGAATGAACAAGCCGACGTAGACGGCCGCTTTGGCGAATGGCTGCGCCAGTATCCAATTGAGTATGTTCATACGTAGCTCCTCGACCATGTTCGTGAAAGCGACCGATGTCGCGTCCTGGTGTGAAGCTTACGGATGGGTAGTTTACGGATCAGGTGTGGATTCACACCGGCGAGCGTGAATATTCACGCTGCCGCGCTTGAGCACGTGCCAAGTGGATGCGTTTGTAGTTACGGGGCGACGACGCGCTTGCCGCTTTGAAGCGCGTACCTGAACAGCCCGCCGGTCTATGCGTCGATCGTAATCCGGCAGCTCAACGAATCTCGAACACGGCGTCGACTTCGACGGCCGCTCGGCGAGGCAGCGAAGCGACGCCCACCGCTGTGCGCGCATGCCGCCCATCTTCGCCGAGCACGGCGACGAACAGATCCGACGCGCCGTTGATGACCATCGGCACGAACTCGAAATCCGGCGTGCAATTAACGAAGCCACGAATCTGTACGCAACGCCGGACGCGATCGAGATCGCCATCGCACGCCAGCTTAAGACACGCGAGCAGATTGAGCGCGCACAACTGTGCCGCCTGCTGACCAGTCGCCAAGTCGAACTCGGCGCCCAGTTTGCCGACGTACGGTACGACATTGTCGCGCTGGCACACTTGCCCGGCCAGATACGCGAGCCCTTGCGAAATGCGGAACGGCAGAAAATTCGCGATTGGGTTCGGTGGCGTTGGCAGAGTTAGAGCAAGCTCGCGCAAGCGCGTTTCGATTCGACTCGTCATGTTCACGCCGGTCACGTCGGATCAATCCAGTCTAGTCTTTCCAGTCGCGCAGCTCTCGGCGGATGATCTTGCCGGTCGTCGTCATCGGCAGCGATTCGACGAAGCTCACCTCACGCGGGTACTCGTGCGCGGCCAATCGGGTCTTCACCTGATTCTGCAATTCGCGCTTCAACGCATCGCTCGGTCGATACTCCGGTTTCAATACGATGAACGCTTTCACGACCTCGGTGCGATCCGGATCGGGAACGCCGATTACCGCGGCAAGCGCAACTGCCGGATGGCCGAGCAGACAATCTTCGATCGGGCCCGGCCCGATGCGGTAGCCCGCGCTGGTGATCACATCGTCGTTGCGGCCGACGAACTGGATGTAGCCGCCCGCATGCGACATCCCGGTATCGCCGGTGACGAGCCATTCGCCCAAATATTTCTCCTGCGTCGCCTGCGGCTGGTTCCAGTAGCCGAGAAACATCACCGGGTCGGGGCTGCGCACAGCGATGTTGCCGATCTCGCCGTCGGCGACGATGCGTCCTGCATCATCGATGACCTGCACGTCGTGTCCCGCCACAGCCTTGCCGATCGCACCCGGCAGCGCGGGAAATAATCTGCTGCATGCGGATACGGTCATATTGCATTCCGTCTGCCCGTAAAATTCGTTGATCTCGCGGCCGAACGTCGCGCGGCCCCAGTCGAGCAACTCGACACCGAGCGTCTCGCCACCGCTGGCAACCGAACGTAAGTCGTAATTCCAGCGTTCTTTCGGGCGCGCTACCGTGCGCATCATCTTGAGCGCAGTCGGCGGCAGGAAAGCGTTGCGTACGCCATGCCGCGCCATCAGCTCGAACGCTTTTTCGGGATCGAATTTCTCGAAGCGATGTGCGAGCACGGGGATGCCGTGGTGCCATGCCGGCATCAGCACATCCAATAAGCCGCCGATCCACGCCCAGTCGGCCGGTGTCCACAGCAGATCGCCGGGATGCGGCAATAGATCGTGCGACATCTCGACACCGGGTAGATGTCCGAGCAGCGAGCGATGCGCCTGCAATGCGCCCTTCGGCTTGCCGGTGGTCCCGGACGTGTAGATGATGAGCGCCGGATCTTCGGCGAGCGTATCGACTGCGGTGAAATTCTCCGAGCAGCGTACAAGCACGTCGTGAAACGCTTCGCATCCGTCCGCGGCGCCGTCGATGCAATAGATCGTTGCGAGCTGCGGCAACTGGTCGCGCACGTCCGCGATTTTTGCAGCGCTTGCGGTATCGGTGATCAGCACTTTCGCGCCCGAGTCCGCCAGGCGGAACTGCAGCGCTTCGACGCCGAACAGCGTGAACAGCGGCACGGCGATCGCGCCCGCTTTGTATGCAGCGACGTGGGCAATGGCAGTCTCCGGAGATTGCGGCAACAGAATGGCAACGCGGTCGCCCACATCGACGCCCGCTCGCCGCAGCAGATTTGCCGTCTGATCGGATAGCCGCTTGATCTCGGCGAACGTATAGCGCCGCACAGCGCCGTCCCGCGCTTGATGAATCAGCGCGAGCCGATCGCGGTCACCCGCCCACTTGTCGCATACATCGACACCGATGTTGTAGCGCTCAGGGACATTCCAGCGAAACTGTTTGCAGACGGCCTCGTACGAGGCTAGATGCGGCAGCACGGTGCCTCCAAGTTGCGATCGAACGAAGCGTTCATGTGCATTGTAGGACGATGCGGTTTGCAGCAACGCTGGTCGCAACCATCGGCCGCGCGCATTCGAGCACTGTCGAGCATCGAACTATGCGTGGGCGAGGCGAACAAAAGCGAAACGTCAGTTGCGGTGAGCTACAGCGCGGGTGCTCGCTGATGAAACGCCGTGCCCTTCTGAAACGCAGCGCCGACTTTGAACAATGTCGCTTCGGCGAACGGCTTGCCGATGATCTGCATGCCGACCGGCAGCCCATCGCCGTCGAAGCCGCATGGCACTGCGAGCGAAGGCAGACCGGTCAAGCTCGGCACGCCGGTGAACTGCATAATCGCGGACAGCATGTCTTCTTCGATGCCGTTCTCGATCACCACTTTCATTTCACCGACGCGCGTCGCGGTAAACGGCAAGGTCGGGCAGATGAACACGTCGACGCTCTTGAACGCTTCCAGAAATTCGCGTCTGAGCAGACTGCGGTAACGCTGCGCCTGCAGATAATGCGTCGCGAACAGCATCTCGCCGATCTCGAGCAGAGTGCGCACGTCGGCGCCGTAGTCGTCCGGACGCTCGCGCAGCCAGCGCTGATGGTAGGTACTCGGCTCCGCCGATTCGATCGTTAGCTGCGCCGAAATGTTGCCGTGGATGTTCTCGATATTGACATAGACGATGGTCGCGCCCAGATCCTCGAACGTCTCCAGCGCGGCCTGTACGGCGTCGTGCACCGGCTTCTGCAGATGATGAAAAAAGTAGCCGGGAACGACACCGATCCGAAGGCCGCTCACGCCGAGGCCGAGGTCTGCCGTGTAATCGACGACGGGTGCGCTGGAGCTGCTGGCGTCTTTCGGATCCGGCCCGGCGATGGCATTGAACATGATCGCGCAGTCTTCCACTGTGCGCGTCATCGGTCCCGCGGTGTCCATACTCCATGCAAGCGGGATGATGCCTGCGTTGCTGACGCGACCGTAGGTGGGTCGAATGCCGACGATGCCGTTGATTGCCGAAGGCAGGCGTATCGATCCACCGGTGTCCGTGCCGATCGCGCCGTAACAGGTGCGCGCCGCAACCGCTGCGCCCGATCCGCCGCTCGACCCGGCCGGGAAGCGTTCGGTGTCCCACGGATTGCGCACCGAGCCGTAATGCGGATTTGCCGACGTGCCGCCCCACGCGAACTCATGCATGTTGGTCTTGCCGACGAAGATGGCGCCGGCTTGCCGCAGACGCGCGGTCACCGTCGCGTCTTCGTCGGGAATCCAGTCACGCAAAATCTTGCTGCCGGCCGTCGTCGCCAGACCGCGCACCGCCACGTTGTCTTTCAATCCTATGGGAATGCCGTGCAGCGGGCCAAGCCAATGGCCCGCGCGGATCAGCATTTCCGACGCCTTTGCTACGGCACGCGCCTGCTCCGCATACACGCTGATGTACGCGGCGAGCTTGTCGTTAACGGCTGCGATCCGGTCCAAGCACGCATCGACCAGCTCGACGGGAGAGATTTCTCCTGCACGCACGCGTTGCGATGCTTCAGCCAACGTGAGCTGAGCAAGCTGATTTTCGTCGCCGGCCATCGGTCAGCCTTTCTCTTCGGGTTGGACGGGATGAACGAACACGGTCGCCGGCGTCACTGCCCAATGTTCCAACGCGCTCATCTTGCGGCTGAGCGCGTTGGCATCGCGCACCCACGCGTCTAGAGTCGGCGCGATGACGTCCTCGCGGCCCGGCGCGAGAGGAAGCGCGGCTATATTCGCCAAAGTTCGCACCAAAGCAGCATCGATCGTTGCAGGCTTGCTCATTACTGTTCCCCTTCTCTTGATGTGCACCCAGGTCATCCGCTACAGCGGAGCGCAACTGGCTGGATGAGCCGGTTTGAATCCGAAAGTATTTGAACACGGATAAGGCTGTCAAGCACGCACGACACCGATATACGCTGACACGGCACGGCGGCATCGATCGCCTCGCCCTCCGATCATCGCGCGCATGCTCCGATGCAACGATAAGATGCAACGATGAGCAGTCCCCAGTAAAGAAAAAGGCGAACCTCGCGGCTCGCCTTCTCTGTTCAACTGACGGCAGCGTTACTGGTCGACCGCCTTCTTGTGTTTTTTCTTGCTGCTTTTCTCGTCGTTCAGCGCGCGGCCGGCTTTGTCGGCCTTGCCGGTGGTAACCGCGCCTTTGTCTTCATCGAATGTGCGTCCCGGCTGCGAGCTCGCACCGCGTGACTTGACGCTATCGTCGATCGCGCGGCCGGGCCTGTCGCTCGAACCGCCCGACTTCACCGCGTCGTCCGCGAAGGCGGCGACAGTCATCGTTGCAAATGCCGCGGCAACTACCGACAACACGAGCTTGCTGGTACTGCGAGAGTTCATTGACATCGTCGAATCTCCTCTAGAGAAGTCCTGATGTTTCGTGAGCACCATGCCCACGAGCCCAGACTACGGGACGACGTCTTCGAACTCCCGTGCAAATTCCCGGTGTGGAGCGTGATAATTTACACGGGCACGCAGCGAGACTTGTCCGATAGCAGGCACGGCGCCATGGACGCGGGTTCGGAAGCCAATGAAAGCGGCGCCTCCTACATCGCATGCAATATCGTGTTTTGCTTTGGCGAGGCCAAGCGTCAGGCGGCAGCGCCTACTGGGCAGGCTCACGAATCAAATCAGTCGTCGCGGGTTGCTTCACGCCACTGACGCTCGCCCCATCGGTTCGGCGCAAAGTCCAAAACGAGAGCGATGACAGGATGGTCAGCGCTGCAAGCGTGAGAAACACGGCGTGCAACGCATACGTCACAGCAACGCGATCGGTTTGCGGCAGATCGCCGAGATACCACGCGGCGATCAGCGAACCGCAGGCCAGCCCGAAGCTCATCGACAGTTGCTGCATCGAGCTGGCGATCGTACTGGCCATACTCGCGTCGCGGCTTTCGATATCGGCGTACGCCATCGAATTCACGCTGGTGAATTGCAGCGAATTGAAGAAGCCTTGCGCGAGCCCCAGCAACACGACGAACGCCAGCGACGTTCCCTCGCGAATCAGCGCAAACAAACTGATCGTGAGTCCCATCATCACGGTGTTGACGACCAGAATGCGGCGGTACCCGAAGCGTTTGAGCAAACGCGGCGCGACGAGCTTCATCCCCATCGCCGCGGCCGCGGCGGGCATCATCAACAGTCCGGATTGCCAAGCCGGCAAGCCCAGTCCGAGCTGATACAGAAGCGGCAGCAGAAACGGCAGGCCGCCGATGCCCAACCGCGTGAAGAAGCCGCCGATCACCGATACGCGAAACGTTCGTACTTTGAACAGTGCCAGTTGCAGCAGCGGATATGCAGTACGGCGCGCATGCAATACGTAAGCCGCCAGCAAACCGATAGAGAGCAGCAACAGCACGCACATCGATGTCGTATCGAGCTGGTGTTCGCCGAACACTTCCAGCAGCCAGGAAAGCAGCGCCGTTCCCGATCCGAACAACGCGAGCCCGATCACATCCAGCGGTCGCGGCGCATCTCCACGGTAATCCGGCATGTGACGATGGATGAGCCACAGCGCGACCAGACCAACCGGGACGTTCACGAAGAAAATCTCGCGCCACGACAACCAGTGGACGATAACGCCGCCGACCGTCGGGCCCAGCAGCGGTCCGATCAGCGCTGGGATGATGACGAAATTCATCGCGGCGAGCAGCTCCGATTTCGCGAACGTGCGCACAATCGCAAGCCGGCCAACCGGCGTCATCATGGCAGCACCCAAGCCCTGCACGATGCGCGCTGCCACAAGCATGGGCACATTGACTGCGAGACCGCACATGATCGATGCACCGGTAAATACGGCGACGGCGATGCCGAATACACGCCGACTGCCGAACCGGTCCGCCATCCAGCCGCTGATCGGGATGCCCATAGCTAGGCTCAAGATGTAGCTGGTGACCACCGCCTTCAGGCTCAGCGGCGTGACATGAAGACTCGCCGCCATCGTCGGAACCGCGGTGTTGACGATGGTGGAATCGAGCTGTTCCATGAACAGCACGGTGGCGACGAGCCACGGCAAATAGCGCTTAACGGGTTCGACAGAAGTTGTAGTCACTGGCGCAGACAAGGTCAATGTTGCTAGGAACGCGCGCAAGTGCGTCAAGTTCCTCTACGATTTGCGACGTCTGTGAAAGTGCGCGCGCTGCAGCCTCATCCCGCCACGTGAATTTTCCCGCGATCGCGAGCGTACTGGTTACGCGATTTCCTTAGCCGGCATCGGTAATCTGCAGTTGTGGGTTTGGCCCACATCACTCAACCGAATGGAGATGAACATGAACATCAAATCGATCGCTGCAGTTGTCGCCACCCTGATTTGCGCCTCTGCACACGCGGAACAACAGTATGGACGCGACAGCGTTTATGCCAACAAGGGTTCGGTATCAAGCCCGGCTGTTTCGGGGACCGCGATTACAAAATACGGACGCGACAGCGTGTACGCCATCAGCATGCCGCCAACTGCGCAACCGAAGCCGACCCAGGCCGCCGAGATTGCTTACAAGTTTGGCCGCGCGTGATCTTGTCTCTCGCGGTAATTCGAATCCGCCTGGCACGAGCTTGCGCCAGGCGGCTCGATTGAAACGCATCGCGCGGCCGATTAATTCACCTGGCTGCGAACGATCGTCAGTCAATGACGATGCCGTCCAAACTGATCGACGGTTTTGGATAGCGCATCTTCAAGCTCTTCAGTGTCTCGTAGAGGATGGACGAGACCAGCAGATTGCGATTGGTCTTCGAGTTGGCCGGTATCACATACCACGGCGCACACTTGGTAGAGGTAGCCGTCAACGCGTTGGCGTAGGCCTTCATGTAGTCGGGCCACAGTTTGCGTTCGGCAAGATCCCCAGGGTTGAACTTCCATTGCTTGTTGGGCTCGTCCAGCCGCTCCTGCAGGCGTTTCTTCTGCTCGTCTTTTGAGATATGCAGGAAAAACTTCAGGATCACCGTCTGATTGTCGGCAAGTTGACGCTCGAAACTGTTGATCTGCTCGTAGCGGCGTTCGCACTCCGCCTGATCGATCAGCTTGTGCACACGAACGACCAGCACATCTTCGTAGTGGCTGCGGTTGAAGATCACCAGTTCCCCCTTTGCGGGTGTCTGGCGGTTGATTCGCCAAAGAAATTCGTGCGCCAACTCCTCGTCGCTGGGCGCCTTGAAGCCAACCGCGCGCACGCCGAGGGGGTCTATCTCGCTGAACACGTGCCGAATGGTGCCGTCCTTGCCGGACGTGTCCATTCCCTGCAGCACAACCAGCACCGAGCGCTTCCGCTCAGCATAAAGCACGTCCTGCAATTTATCGATCCGGGTGGCGAGATCCCGCAAGCGCTCCATGCTCTCGTCTTTAGTAGCACTCGAAGCACTCTTGTCGTTCGGGTCCCATTTCGAAAGAATTACTTTGGAACCGGGCGCGACGCGATACTTGGCAACGTTCATGAAACTCTCCCAGGGGACGGCGCGCCTGCCGGGGAAAACGTAACCGGTGCGCAGCGGATAACTCGACTCGAGGGATGGAGTGTAGCCGGCCTCCGCGTGCGGTGAGCAACACCTAAAGCGCGAGCGCGGCGTGCGTTATCGAATCGAACGATCCACGCCCATTCGACCGTTGTTGAAAGCTGTCTGGAATGCCGGCCTGGAGGCACGAGTCGACGCAGCGTCGCCACTGTCGAACCGATCGAATGCTCTTCGCGTCAGTACGCGTACTGCAAGGCTCGCTGCCGAGCTCGCTTGACTGCCGCAACGCACCACGGCGAACCGCCGCACGCGGTTGCGATCGATCAGCTACAGGGGTAGCATCGCCAGGTACTCAACGCTCCTGCAAGAACCGCTGCAGCAAGAACGGTGGTCTGTCAGCAATCGCTTAATCGAAGAGGAGGTCCGCCATGTGTTTCGAATTCGAATACTTGTACTGGGCCAGGCTGGAAGAAGAAGCGCGGCAGATGGAGGAAGAAGAGGAAAGTCGCAAGGCGGCGGCGCGAGCTGCAAAGCCCGCAACACCGCATCCCGAGCAGAGCCAGCCGATTCCCGTCTGAATCGCTGCGCACCCCAACACAACCCCGCCTCCTCGCA
>JBBRGM010000071.1:0-13816 GCA_038240725.1 Burkholderiales bacterium
CCTTGACGAACACCACCACCTCATCTTTGTGCGGAATGCAGCCGACGTCGATTCGTGCAGGATCCCGGTAGCGCGTAAATTTGAACGCGTTCGACAACAAATTGATGAACACCTGCTTCAGCAAAGAGCGATCGGCACGGCATCGTGGTATCGCTTCGACGTTTACAACGATCGTCCGATCCGCATGTGCGCGCAGCAATTCCTCGGCCACGTCTCCGACGATGTCAGCCGGGGCCAGGACTTGTTTGCAGAGCGGCTGCTGTGTCAGCCTGGAGAACGCGAGAAAGTCGCGAATCAGTAGATCCATCCGCTCAGCGTTATCCTGAATTCGTGCAATGCAGACGTGCGCATCGGCGCTCAGCTCAGTCGAAAACTCCTGGCGCAGAATCGTCGCAAAACCGCTGATCGCACACAGCGGTGCGCGCAAATCATGCGACACGGAGTGCGAGAATGCGTCGAGCTCCTGGTTGGCTGCTTCCAGCTCCGCGGTCCGCTGCGAGCTTCGCTGTTTGAGCTCTTCGTTGAGGCGCCGCAATTGCAGCTCCGCTTCTGTGCGCTCCTCGACTTCCTGCGCCAACGCCGTAGCGTGCCGCAACGTATCGGCATACAACCGCTGTTTCTCGTAGATGCTCGCGGCATGGCCGGCGAGAATAGACATGAGCTGCTCGTCACCTTCGCTGAATTCCGCTTCACCGAGCTTGTCGGTGAGGTAAAGCCAACCATGATTGCGCGTCTCTGAGGCGATCGGTGTGGCGAGCAGGCAATGGGTCAGCGGCAGCCACGACGTAACTGCCAAATCCTTGAGATCACCTCTCAGATTACTTGCGCGGTAAGGCCGAGCCTCGATCGATTGGGGGCAAAGCCCATTGCCATCCACTGAAATATCTACAAGCAGGGAAATATCTAAAAGCTGGGAAACATCTGCGGGCTGGGCGCTGGGCTCGATATCCACACCGCTGATGACAAAGTATTGCGGCCCGCCTTCATGCGCTCGCTCGTCGCACAAGATCAGCGCGGCATACTTGGCCTCAGTAAGGTTGCGCGCGGCATCGCATATCGTGCGCAGCAGGCGATCGGTGTCGTCCTCGCGGGCGACCTGCACGCTGACCTCCGCGGCTTTCTCTAAACGCTGGTTGGCAAGCCGGAGCTCATCGGCCGTCTGCGACAACTTGTCCACGAGCGAGCGCAACTTGGCTTGATCCAACGAAGGCGCCGCTTTTGCGCGGCGCTCTGATGTTGCAGGTTCAAGCGCAGATGCCACCCTCTCAATTAAGAGCTTCGGCTCATACGGCTGCATCCGTACACGAGGAGTATCGCCGGTCGTCGCCGGTTTGCGAGCGGCGGGTCCCAGATCAGCCGAGCAGACGATCACGCTGGTCTGCGCGATCGAAGGATCGGCTCGAGGCCGGCGCATGAATGCATGCCCATCTATCGTCGGCATCATGATGTTCGCAACTACTAGATCGGGATTTTCCTCGCGCATGCGCTCGAGCGCATCGGCGCCGTCCAGCACTTCGAAAAGACGACGATGCCGATAGGTCAAAGGCGCGCCGAGATCGTCTCGTGCCTCGGATCCACCCTCGACGACGACGATCTTAGCCACAATGAGATCTTCCGGCTAACGCAAGGCCGGCTTTCACCTCACCCAGCCGCGTGACCGGCGCAACTGGCCGAAACACGGAGCGCGCAGCAGAAAGAGCGTGTCGTTCGGCCTTCGCATTCGGGTCGGCAGCCGTGCCGACGTCGGACCAGCTCAACGCACGGCACATTTCGCATAAACGCGGAGTGCTTGGCGTTTTTACCACCACGATAACCAAGTTGCGCTCAGCCTTTTGCGGGACCAAGGCTGAAAATACCGCGCTCGACGGCGCTCCTCCGCTACCGGCATCGCGGGACTGACGCTAGCTTGGATGTGCTCGATTCGCACTGCCTGAGCGGGCGCTCGTCGAGAAACTTGCAGGAACATCTCGACGCGCGCGGTGAACGTTTCAGCCTCGATCGGCTTGGACAGATAGCCATCGAAACCCGCGCGGAGCAATTTCTCGCGATCCCCAACCATGGCAAACGCTGTTACCGCGATCAGCGGTACTGCTTTCAGTTTCTCATCGCCCTTCAGTTGGCGAGCTACCGCGTAGCCGTCGATCACCGGCATATGTATGTCGCATAGGATCAAGTCGGGGCGGTGGCTAACTGCAGAAGCCAATCCGGATTTGCCGTCGGTCGCAACCAGCAGGGTGTGTCCGAACGACTTCAGCAAATAGCTCATCAGCGCCAGGTTTGCCGGATTGTCTTCGATGATTAGAATGCGGGCGCGCATCAATGTGCTCCAAGGATCAAGGTAAACGTGCTGCCCTTGCCGTACTCGCTGCGAAATGTGATCTCCCCGCCGAGCAGCCCGGCGAGTTTTTGGCTCAAATGCAGGCCCAGGCCGGAGCCTTCGTAATATCGGTGCGTTGGCGCCTCGGCCTGCGTGAAAGCTTGAAACAGGCGACGTTGATCGTCCGGGCGTATCCCTATTCCGCTGTCTTCGACGCTGACACAGATTTGCTTGCTGCCTTCGAGCGCCTGCTCATCCAGCGTTATGCGAACGTAGCCGCGATCGGTGAACTTGATCGCATTGCTGGTGAGGTTGAGAATGATCTGACTCACGGCCCGCCGCTCCGTTTCGATCAGCGTGTCGGAGATCGGCATCGAGACTTCGAGCTGCAGCCCTTTGCTTTCAGCCTGGGGCTGCAGAACAGCGACGACATCGGTGACGATGCTTTGGCATACGGTCGGCTCCAGATGGAGCTCGAGCTTGCCGGCTTCGATCTTGGCGAGGTCTAATAGATCATTGATCAGCGCGAGCAACTGCCGGCCGCTGCTTTGTACCGTGCGGAGCTGCCGGTCCTGATCCGCGGTGAGCGGCCCGGGCAATTTCATTAGTAAAGTGGCAGTGAAGCCGATGATGGCGTTCAACGGCGTTCGAAGCTCATGACTCATGGTCGCCAGGAAGCGGTCCTTGGCTTGATTGGCGCTGGCGAGCTCGAGGTTTTTTTCCTGCAAGGTCCGCTCGAATCGTTTTCTCTCTGTGATGTCGCGGATCGCGCTGGACACAAGCAGGCCATCTTCCGTTTCCAGCGGGCTGGTCGTTATTTCCGCCGGAAATTCGCTGCCGTCCTGACGCAGGCCGCAAAGCTCGAAATTGGTGCTCGCCGGGACGTTGACATCGCCGAAGAAGTTGACGTGCTCCCAAGGCTGCACGTCGCGAAAACGTTCCGGAACCAGCATCTCCATCTTTTGCCCGAGCAGTTGTTCCCGCGGATAGCCGAACAACTTTTCCGTTTGCGAGTTGACCACCACCATTTCGCCGCTGCGATCGACGATCACGATGGCATCGGGAGCGGCTTCCAATAGGCTCTTGAATTTTTGTTCGCCGCGCTTGCGTGCTGTGGTATCGCGAATTGCGCTTATCACCAGCGTTCCGTCTTCGGTCTGCACACGGCTCAAGGTGATCTCGATCGAGAATTCGCCGCCGTCTTTGCGCAACCCCGACAGCTCGAGGCTCGCACCCATGGCTCGCGTGCGAGGGTCGGCAAAATAGCGGGACCGATGTCTGAGATGCACGGCGCGGTGGCGCGCAGGCAACAGATGGTCGATGAGCATGCCGTGCATTTCTCCTCGCTCATACCCGAATAGTTGCTCTGCCTGTGAAGTCGCGAGGACGATACGGCCGGTTGCATTGACCATGACAATACCGTCCGGCATGGATTCCAGTACATCGCGGAAGCGAGCCTCCACGAGCTTCGCATCGCGCAGCGCTCTCAGGTGCGTGACGTCTTTGTTACTGGACAGGAGATAATCGACATCGCCATCCGAACCGCGTACCGCCTTGCTCGTGATATCGACATACACCAGAGTGCTGTCTTTACATTTGCGCAAAGCTTCATACGTCGCGAAGCCGTTGTGCAGAGCGTCGCGCACGACTCGATCCTCAGCTTCGATGCGATCCGCTGGCACGATGAGGTCGTTCAGCGATTGGCCCAGCGCTTCCAGCGAGGTGTAGCCGAATATCTGTTCCGCGGCGGAACTCCAGTACAGCAGCTCGCCGTCGGACGATGTTGCCATGATCGCGTCCGGCGATTGCTCGAGCAGCAGGTGATTGAAGTCATGTGTCATATTCCAGGACTTATGCTGTTACTTGCCTTCAACCATTGCCTTAAACCGACGATGAGCGATGGAGTTAAGAGATGAGCGATGGAGTTAAGAATTATGCGCGGATCCGATCATCATATAGACACCATCGCCAATGTACGCCCGGCCCAATCATATTTGCAACAACATATCCGCAGCATTCCGGGTTCAATGTGCGTGTGTGACCTACCGCACATTCGCTGCGCTATGGTTGTGCGCGCTACCGCACATTCGTGCCGCGCACTTGTGTGACCTACCGCACATACGGCCGCAATAACGCAATTATATGGCGCAGAGCGCGTCGTAATTAAGCCTGTCGTCCGACTGAGAATGCCGCTCCTGCTGCGTGGTTGCGCCTGCCGCGCGGTCTGACTCGATGTGCAATGGTCGAATTGGCAGCAAGCATGCGTGTGGGTCAGAAACACGCAATGTAGGGCATTCTGCCAACATGCCACATGCATACGTGCGCTGCCATGAAAGTATTCGCCTAAACGCTCAATTGCAATTGCCGATAACGTTAGATCGCTCGTTCCGTCTCGATCTATTACGCAAGTGCCACGCAGATTGCAGCGACCGTCTCAGGCGTTCGCTGGCAGCTGCCATGTGAGGCTGAGTTATGACGCGTCCTGCACGGAGAGTACTGAAACCCCCTCCCTCTCCCCACATTCAAGTTCCCAGCAAAGCGTCGACCGGCATCGCCGGTTTCGACGAAATAACCGGCGGCGGTCTGCCACGCGGCCGCACGACGCTGTTGGTCGGTGGACCGGGCTCGGGCAAAACGATATTTGCCCTGCAATTCCTAGTGCACGGAGCGCAAGAGAGAGGCGAGCCCGGGATCTTCGTCGCCTTTGAAGAGACCTCGAAGCGCATCATGGCTAACGCTGAAAGCTTCGGCTGGAAGCTGCCGGCGTTGCGGCAAAGGAAGCTGTTTTTCCTTGATGCGCAGGCAGAGTTCGAGCTGATCCAGTCGGGCAAATTCGACATCGGCGGGATGTTGGCAGTGCTGGCCGCGAAGGCCAAGGAAATGAAGGCGCGGCGCATCGTGTTCGACGCTCTGGACGTCGTACTGGCGCTTCTACCCGACCTGGCGGCGAAGAGGCGAGAGCTCTACCGCCTGCACGATTGGTTATTGACACACGAACTAACCGGAGTGATCACTGAGAAGGCCGGCGCCGACGAAACGAGCTCGAACACCAGCAAGCACCCGTTCGGGTTCATGCAATTCGCGGTGGACTGCGCCGTCATTCTCAATCACGGTGTGGTGCAAGGCGTATCGCAACGCAACCTGCGCGTACAGAAGTTTCGCGGCTCGACCTTCGATGAAAACGAATCCCCATTTCTGATCGGTAAAAGCGGGTTAGAGGTCGCCGTAGCGCGCACTCTGAGCCGAGTGGACGCCAACGTAACCAACGAGCGCGTCTCCAGTGGCGTTGAGCGCCTCGATACCATGCGGAGCGGCGGCTACTATCGTGGCGCGACCGTGCTCATCACCGGCTTCCCCGGGACGGCGAAGAACCACTTTGAGCGGTGCCTTCGCTGAGGCGGCTTGCCGGCGCGGCGAGCGCACCATGTTCGTCAGTTTCGATTCCGATGGGACCGAAGTCATCCGTAACCTGGCGTCGGTTGGCATCCGCCTAGATCGCTACGCGACCAACGGCTGTCTGCGCATGATTTCCGCACGCACCATTACCGGCAGCGCTGAGACCTATCTCGTACGCATCAAGACGCTGGCGCAGGCGCATAGGGCGCGTTGCCTGGTAATCGATCCGGTGTCCACGTTGGCCAAATCCGGCAACGAGCTGACGGCCCACAACGTTGTAGAAAGGTTGATCGACCGGTCCAAGGCCGATGGCATCACCTTGATTTGCACCAGTCTGCTCGACGAGCTTTCCGGCCGCACCGAAGGCGGCTCGCCGTTGCAGATTTCGACGCTCGCGGACACCTGGATCCATCTCAACCATCTGGTGCAGGCCGGCGAGCGCAACCGAGGCATGTCGATCATCAAATCCCGCGGTACTGCGCATTCGAACCAAGTGCGCGAGCTGATCCTCAGCGATGCAGGGGTGACTTTGGCGGATACCTATACGGCCGGCGGCGAAGTGTTGATGGGCACGCTGCGCTGGGAAAAAGAGAGCGCCGACCGTGTAGCGAATGAAGTCAACGACGTCGCCGGCAAGCTCAAGCGCGTCCGGCTCGATGCCGAGGAGGCGGAGCTCGAGGTGCGAGTGAAGTCACTGCAGACAGAGCTCGTGGCAAAGCAGGTTGAGAAAGCATTGTTGACTCATACGACCGAGAGTCGCGAGCGAGAACTGTCGCGTGGCCGCACTCGGATGCGCGAGTTACGCGGCGCCGATGCCGCGATTCCAGGACGGAAGTAGAGTCACCATGCTTCGCAAGGTGCTATTCAAATTCCGGCTTTATGTTGCCGGCGACACGGAAAATTCCATGCAGGCGATCGCAAACCTTACCGCGCTCTGCCGAACCTATCTGCCGGATCGGCATGAGATCGAAATCGTCGATGTGTTCAAGGAATCGAAGCGCGCACTCGCGGACGGGATTCTCATGACGCCCACTCTGGTCAAGGTTGCGCCGTCTCCAGTCCGAAAAATCATCGGCACACTTAGCAATACGAACACGGTCTTGCAGGCCCTGGAGCTGGAAACCATTCGCTCATGATCGGGGAAGAACCTTCAGCGCCGATAGATGCGTCGACAGAAATTGCGGTGTTGATCGAAACGCTGCAGAAGACCAATCAGCGTCTGGAGGAACTGACCGCCGGCGAGGTGGATACGGTGGCGGATCGCGATGGCCGCACATTTTTATTGCAGAGCGCCCAGGACCAGTTGCGCCACAGCGCGGCCGCGAGGCAGGCCGCGATCCTCGACGCCCTGCCCGCGCATATCGCTCTGCTGGATTCCCGTGGATTTATCATCTCGGTGAACGAAGGGTGGCAACAATCGACCGGCGCGAACGCGATCTTCGGAACCGAACATGCGATCGGCCTCAACTACATCGAGATCTGCGATAGCGCGCAGGCATCCAGCGCCTTCGAGACTCATCAGGTTTCCGCTGGCATTCGTTCGATTTTGAACGGCACGGCGAAACGCTTTGCGCTCGAGTATCCGTGCCATACGCCAAGGGAGCAATGCTGGTTTCTATTGCTGGTAACGCCTCTGACCGACGATCAGTCGAGCGGCGCGGTCGTCATGCACTTGAACATTACCGAAGAAAAACGGGCGAAGGACGAATTGCGCGAGTCTGAGCGGCGCTTCAGCGAACTGCTACGCAACGTCGGCCTCGTTTCATTGATGCTCGACAGCGAAGCGCGGATCACTTACTGCAATGACTACCTCCTGCGTCTGACCGGTTATCGAAACGAGGAAGTGGTCGGGCGAGACTGGTTTGAACTGTTCGTACCGCCTGCAAACAAGAACTTGAAAGATCATTTCGCATCGCTTCTCACCGGCGTGCCGAACGCCTGGCATCACGAACACGAGATCCTGACCCGCTCGGGCGAGCGTCGACTCATTCGCTGGAACGAATCGGTGCTGCGATCGAGCATCGGCGAGGTGGTCGGAACCGCGAGCATCGGCGAAGACATCACCGAGCGCAAGGAAGCGGAAATCCGAATCGCTCACCTCAACCGCGTTTATGCAATGCTGAGCGGGATTACTACGCTGACCGTGCGCGCGCATAACCGAGACGAGCTGATCAAGGAAGCCTGCCGGATCGCTGTCGACGAAGGCGACTTCAGAATGGCCCTGATCGGCCTGTTCGATCACAACACGACGACGCTGGAACCGCGCGCCTTTGCCGGGTCCGAGGACAAATTCCTCGACTACATCGCCAAGCTTTCACTGGGCAAAGGCGGTCCGGACGAACAGCACATGATCGCTCAGGCGATGCGAAGTCGCTCGCCCGTCATCGCCAACGATATTGAGAACGCGGTGCAGTTCGCCGGCGGTAAGGAACATTTGCAGCAAGGTTATCGCTCGGCAGCGGTGCTGCCGTTGATCATAGCGGAGCAAGTGGTCGGCATCTTCGCGTTGTACGCAGCCGGCGCAGGCGCATTTGTCGACGCCGAATTGCAGCTGCTGGCTGAACTGGCGGGCAACATCTCGTTTGCATTGGGACATCTCGAACGAGAACGTGAGCTGAATTACCTGGCGTATTACGATCCGATGTGCGGCCTGGCGAATCGCAGCTTGCTGGAAGACCGATTGCGTCAGGCGCTGTACCTCGGCGAACGCTACGAGCTCAAGGTTGCGGTATTGTTCATCGACCTCGACCGCTTCAAGCTGGTAAACGACAGTCTGGGCCACAGTGGCGGCGATGAAATTCTCAAGGCAGCCGCCACCCGGCTGCAGGCTTGCGTCAGGGACATCGACACCGTTGCTCGCGTCGGCGGGGATGAATTCGTGGTGGTGCTCGCAGGAGTCGATACAGAAGGCCCAAGCGGTATGGATGTGGCACAACGCATACTCGCCGCGTTTTCAGCGCCGGTGATATTTCAAGAGCACGAAGTATTCGTGAGCTGCAGCATCGGCATGGCCGTCTACCCCGGCCATGGGGACAACGCAGAGACGCTGCTGAAGAATGCCGATGCCGCGATGTATCAGGCCAAGCAGCTCGGACGCAACAACTGCCACGTATACACGGGGGACACCAGCTCGACCGGGTACGAGAGACTCACGCTGGAGACAGCACTTCGTCACGCCGTATCGCGCGATGAATTGCGCCTGCATTATCAGCCGCTAGTTGATCTGGCAAGCGGCCGCGTGACCGGACTCGAGGCACTGATTCGCTGGCAACGTAGTCCGACGGAGCTGGTCTCGCCGGCGCTGTTCATCCCTCTCGCGGAAGAAACCGGACTGATCCATCCGATCAGCCAGTGGGTGCTCGAGACCGCGTGCGCGCAGAACAAAGCGTGGCAGGACCAGGGCTTGCCGCCGGTTCGTGTGGCGGTCAATCTGTCCGCTCACCAATTCAGGCGCGGCGATCTTCCTCAGCAGATCGAGAGCGTCCTCGCGCAAACGCAGTTGCAGGCCAAGTATCTCGAAGTCGAGCTTACCGAAAGCATGTTGATGCAAAACGTCGACGCCAGCGTTGGCGTAATGACACGCTTGCGCAAGCTCGGCGTATGCATCTCGCTTGATGATTTCGGCACCGGCTATTCGAGCTTGAGCTATCTGCGGCGCTTCCCAATCGACATGCTGAAGATCGATCAATCCTTCGTGCGCGAGATCACTTCGGATCCCGGCAGCGCCGCGATCGCGTACGCGATCATCGCCATGGCGCACAGCTTACGGCTGCCGGTGCTGGCCGAGGGTGTCGAGACCGAGGGACAGCTTGCGCTGCTGCGCGCTAAAGGTTGCGACATGATGCAAGGTTATTTGTTCTCCCGACCGCTGCCGCCCGACCAACTCGCTGAACTTCTGCGCGAGGGACGCAGTTTGCCGTCGTCGCCATCGCGGCCCGTTGGGCCCGCGTTGCTGTTGCTCGATGACGAACAGAATGTGCTGTCCGCTCTGAGACGATCGCTGCGCGGGCAGGATTACAAGGTGTTTACCGCCAACACCGCGAAGGAAGCATTCGAGGTGCTGGCGCAGAATGTCGTGCAGGTTATCGTTTCGGATCAGCGCATGGCGGAGATGAACGGCACGGAATTCTTCGGCCGGGTGAAAGATCTCTATCCGCAGACCATGCGCATCATGCTGAGCGGGTACACCGAGCTGAAGACCGTGACCGACGCCATCAATCGAGGCGCGGTATATAAGTTCATCACCAAGCCATGGGACGACGATGAGCTGCAAGCCGCCATCAACGAGGCGTTTCAGCGCTTCGCCGAGCAGCGCCGGATCGAGCTGCCGGTATGACCGTGCAGAAACGCGCGAACGTGCGTTTCGAATATATCGCCGAACGCGAATAGCAAATACCGATTTCGGCATCTGCCTTGGCAGTCTAGACGCAGCACAAAACAACGCCGGTGCGCTCATTTCGCGTTGCGTAACCAGAGACTAGCGATACCGTCCGGCGCAAGAAAGACGCCCTGCTTACGCTTTGGGCAGCGCCAGGCGGATGATGGCCGTGGTGCCGACGCCCGGCTCGCTCTGTACGTCCAATAATCCACCGTAGCTGCGCACGATGTCGCGACTGACGGTGAGCCCCAGCCCGGTTCCAGCACCCACCGGACGGGTGGTAAAGAAAGGATCGAAGATCCGGCTTAGGTTGTCGGCAGGAATGCCGCAGCCGTTGTCTTTGAACGCGATCAAGATCTCGTTACCGACGAATTTGCTGGTTATCTGCACCTCACCGCCCGGCTGTACAGCGTGCAAAGCGTTGAGCAGAAGGTTGAGAAATACTTGGTTGATACGGTTGGCGTGACATTCGAACAACGGCAACAGCGCCAGGTCGACTACGATGCGTGCGTCGGCCGGCGCTTGCCCTTGAGCTATGTTGCATACCACACGCAGATTCTCGTTCAGATCCAATAGTTCGGTGTCGTCGTTATCGACGCTGGCGAAAACCATTAGGTCGGAAACGATCTTGCTGACGCGCTCTGCGCCATCGATGTTTTCGGCCAACAACTCGTCGAAATCGACCAGCACCTCCGTGAGGTCTTGGGCCTGCCAGAAAACCCAGGCTTGACCACGATCGCTTTTTACCAGCGCGCCGAGTGCTACCAGCGTCTTCGTGTAACCGCGCGCCGTATTCAAATTGCTGCGAATGAAACCGAGTGGATTGTTGATCTCGTGCGCGACGCCGGCCGCGAGTTGCCCGACTGATGCAAGCTTTTCCGCTTGATACAGACTGCGCTGCGAGTTCTCGATGGTTCTTACCTGCTCGTTCACCCTCTGGTCGAGGCCGTCGGACAGCTCTCGCAGCCGCGTTTCTGACGCCAGCAGAGCGCGGTGTTCGTCCTGCAAGCGCTGATGATCCGAGCGCACCGTTTCAAGATGCAGATCGGCCGACATGCAATAGCGCGCGCCCGCGCGCAACACCTGATCGATGAGCTTCGCTGCGGCCAGTACCTGCGGCAGCGGACCGGGCGATTGCAAAAAGCCAACGGTATTCAGTTGCAGTGTAAGCGGCACCGTGATGAGTGCTGCCATATCGTCGGCGCCGTCCGCAACGCCGGCTATCGTACGATCGTCCAGATCGAGAATCCGTAGCGGCGCCCCGAGCAATTCCGCGAGCACTGCGACCAGCAGTCTAGCCTCCGAGACGGCGAGCAGATCCGTCAGTGACAGGTCGCGATCGAATTGCTTCAGCATGGTTTGCGCGGTCAGATACCGAGCGCGGCGCCGACGAAGCTCCGTTCGCTTACCCCGTGCTTGGATGACATTGAATATCGCCGGTCGACCTGTCGGTAAATCTGCTCGACCAGCGCCGTGAAAGTCTCCAGCACGCCTGTTCCGTCCACGGCGGAGGCGAAGGTCAGCGGCCATCCGGACGCTTGCCAGTGCGTATGCATATCCTTTTCGCTCATCACATCCGGCAGATCGCGCTTGTTGAATTGCACCACCTTAGCCATCGACTCCAAAGCCATACCGGTTTTGCCCGCATGGTTCACCAGGCTCTCGAATGATTGATCGTTGCTCGTCGTCCGGTTGCGCTGGGAGTCAGCCACGAACACCACGCCATCGGCGCGCGACAGCACCGCTTTACGGGTGCTGTCGAGCGTGCTGTCCCCCGGCACGGTGAACAACTTGAGACAAATGTTCAGCCCCGACGGGGCACTGAAGCGCACCGGCAGCAGATCGAAAAACAGCGTGTGGTCGTTGCTCGTCTCCAAGCTCATGATCTCGCCCCGCTGGTCGGCTGCAATCAGCGCGCAGAGCTCAATCAGATTTGTCGTCTTGCCGGACAGTGCCGGACCGTCATACACCAGCTTGAAACAGAGCTCGCGTTTGGCTTGATCGTATTCAGCCATGATGTTGAGACGTGATGTTCAGACGCGATATTCAGACGTGATATTCAAGCGCGATATTCGATATTGCGCGCATGCTGATGAACGAAGCGCGTATCGATCGTCGCCAGCAGGGCCAAGCTGTTCGATCCCGACTCTACCTTGGCGATACCAGGCGAGGCCTCTCCGAGCCGGCGCGAAGCGCGCCTTGACCCGTGTACCGGACAGCTCGCCAGAGGCTTATGCGCAAATGCCATAGGGTCAGCCCTGTATACCGACTAGTGCTTCGGCGTCTTGATGTGTACGGTCAACTCACGGTCGTCGGACTGCAGAAATTTCTGCAGTTGGCGGATGATCTGACCATCCAGCGTGCGGTCGCGTGCGATCAGAAGCAGGCCGTCGGCTGTGTACACATCGCGGGCGAGTACCATGCCCTCCTGCAGGTGTGCAACCGTTACTGGGGAATCGTTAGTCGCGACGTGGCTCGTGCGGGAAACCTGCACAACCGCATCGTCAACATGTCCCGCGGTGTCGCCCTTGGCAAGCTCGACAAAGCTGTCCACCACGTCCGGATCGTAGCGCTTGCCTTTGCCTTGCACTAAGACGCGTAGCGCATCTGCCGACGATAAGCGTTTGCCCAGCAGGGTACCCTCCAGCAGTCCGTCGTATTCGTTGGCGACCATGAGTACGCGAGCGCCAAGCGGTATGTTCACCCCGCTCAGTCCATCGGGATAGCCCAGCCCGTCATAGCGTTCGTGGTGTGCGCGTATCAATAGCGCCGCACCGCGCATCTGCTCCAGTGGCATTAGAGCCGTCTCACCTTTGACCGGATGCATCTGTACTTGCGCGCGCTCCTCATTGCTAAGCGACGGCACCGGCTTGTTGAGCACGCTGTCCGGCAATCCGAACTTGCCGAGGTCATGCAATAGAGCAGCCAAAAATACATCTTGGCTCGCAGCCGTTGGCATCCCGATTTTTACCGCAATACGGCGCGCGTTGTTGGCGACCCGGCGCCCGTGTCCAGCCATCACGCCCGCCCGCAATTCCGTTATGTTGCCGAACACCTGGATCGAGGTCAGGAAACCGACTTTCAGCTTTTCATGCGCGGTTTCGAGCGATTTCAGCGCTGTGCGCAATTCCTCAGTGCGCTGCTTGACCTTCGCGTCCAGATTGGCGTTGAGATCGCGTAACTCGTCATTCTGTTTCGCGGTAAGAGCTTCGAGGCGCTGCTTCTCCTCTCCCAGCTGTTTACGCTCGAGTGCATGGCGAACCAGCAGCAGCACATCGTTGTCCTCCCAGGGCTTCGAGATGTAACGGTAGATCTCGCCGTGATTTATCGCTGCGACCGTCGAGGCGACGTCTGCATAGCCGGTCAAGATAACGCGCACAACTTCTGGCCAGCCCGCACGTACTTTCCCGAGAAACTCGGCACCATCCATGTTGGGCATGCGCATGTCCGAGATCACCAGGTCGACGCGCTCGCGCGCAAGCGTATCGAGACCTGCTTGGCCGCTGTCCGCCGTGAGGATGCGATATCGCGGCGCACGGAACAGACGCTTGAGCGCGCTCAGAATACTCGCTTCATCATCGACCAGAAGCAAGGTCGGCGGCGCTTGCTCGACTGCTGCGGGCTGCGCATCCGGCGTCATGGTCTGCATAGATCTAACCCCCTAGGCCAGCGCGAGCTCAGCCCCCGCGTGTTCCTGCCGTACCGGCAGAACGACACGGAATGCC
>JBBRGM010000072.1:0-13666 GCA_038240725.1 Burkholderiales bacterium
CTCATCTTCCAGCGAGACGATGGCTTGCGCCGTACCGGGGTCGCCTTGACGGCCACAACGACCAAATAGCTGGCGATCGATGCGTGCGGATTCGTGCAGCTCGGTGGCGATGACATGCAGGCCGCTCAATGCGGCGACGCCGGGACCGAGCACGATATCCGTACCGCGGCCGGCCATATTGGTCGCGACCGTGACGCGTCCCGGTTGACCGGCTTGCGCAACGATCTCCGCTTCCTGTTTGTCCTGGCGCGCATTGAGCAATTGATGTGGGATCGACGCCTGAACGAGCAGCGCGCTCAACAGTTCTGACGCAGCGACCGAGCGCGTACCGATCAGTACCGGCTTGCGTTCCCGGTATAAGGCTGCGACGCGCTCGACGATGGCTCTCCACTTTTCAGTCTCGGTTGCATGCACCTCGATGGGAAGGTATTGACGTTGTACCGGCCGATTCGTCGGCACACGAACCACCGGCAGACGATATACGGACCATAGTTCCGACCTGACTTCCCGCGCGGTTCCCGTCATGCCCGCGATCCAGATATAGCGGCGGAAGAAACGCTGATAGGTCATTCGCGCCACCGAAGTCTGCTGGCTCGACAGCGCACAGCCGTCCTTGACCTCGATCATCTGATGCAAGCCTTGTTCCCAGGTACGGTCGGCGAGAATGCGGCCGGTGAACTCATCGATAATTTGTATCTTGTCGTCGCGCACCAGGTAATGGGTGTCGCGCTGAAACAGATATGTAGCTTGCAGAGCTTGCGTGACCAGCTCTTCGCGACGGCGCCCGCCGCGAAACATCGCAGGTAACTGCGCTGCCGCTTCAGTCAATTTGTCTCGTCCGATCGCACTGAGCTCGACTCGTCTTTCGCGATCGTCGATGCGAAAATCGATGTCTCGCTGCAGCTCTGCCGCCACCGCCAATGCGGTTTCGTACATCTCGCGCTCCAGCGCCTGATCGGCGATGCCGGAGATGATCAACGGCGTGCGCGCTTCGTCGATCAGCACGCTATCCGCTTCGTCTACGATGGCGTAGAACAGCCCGCGTAAGGTGAGCTTGCTCGCAATCGATGCGCCGTTGGCGAGGCGCTCGAGTTGCAATTGCACGCGATGATCGCGACGGCCCAACGCGATGCGGTCGCGCAAGTAATCGAACGTGATCTCCTTGTTCGTGCAGTACGTGATGTCGCACCCGTACGCCTCGCGCCGCGCCGCTGTGTCTTTGCCGTGCACGATGCTGCCGACGGACAGCCCCAAGTCATGGTAGATCGGTGCCATCTCGGCCGCGTCGCGCGCGGTGAGATAGTCGTTGACTGTGATGATGTGCACAGGGACGCCGGCTAGAGCGGCGGTGCACGCGGGCAATGTCGCCGTTAGCGTCTTGCCCTCCCCGGTTTCCATTTCTGCGATGAGACCGTTGAGAAGAATCCAGCCACCCACAAGCTGGCAATCGAAGTGCCGCATCCCGAGCGTGCGTTTGGCCACCTCACGAACGAGCGCGAAACTGCGAGCCACGGCATCGGAGCCGAAATGCGTGCGACGGAGCTCGACGCGGACCTCAGCGGCGATGGCTTGCAGCCCGGAGTTGTCCAGATGCTCCAGTGCAAGCCCGTGATGGGTTACGCGCTCGATCAGTGCCGTATGCCTGGCGCGATAGGCTCGAGTCGAGCGGATGACCGGACCCGCTGCGCGATTCGCGATGCGATCGAGCAAACCCGGACGCTCGCGCTTGTGCTCAGGATAGGCGCTGGATACAGATGCGCCGCCAAGCGCGAGATCAAACACCGGCGCCGCCGAGCACGAGATCAGACATTCAGGCGCGACAAAAACAGTTGTCTGGTGCTGCGATACCACTGGTAGCCGATCGGTTCCCAGCCCAGATGAAATCGGATATAGGCGCGTCCGCCGACGTGCACCGCATGCGCGCCGGCAGGGACTTCGACGTCCACCTGGAAGAATCGCTGCACGGACTTGCGCCCTTCCTTATCGCTCGGATCCAAGGCGAGCTGTCCGCCGCCTTGACTGCCGAGCGCAGGACTTGGCAATTGATCGCTCGCAGAGGGCACGATGCGTGTCACTGCGCCGCGCGATGGCGCCGCGCGGCGCTCGATCAAACGTACTTCGACCTGCCTGGCGGCCGCCAGCACCAGGTCGATGTCCTGTTGCGGAATTACGGTGCGTACGGTCATGGTGTCGCGGCGAACGACATGGCCGAGTTGCTGCCCCTTGCGTACGAAACGCCCCGGCAGGTCTTCTGCATTGGGCAGCACGAACCATCCCTCGGTGTGGCTTCGCACGATCAGATCGGCACTGCGCTCTTGCGCTCGCATCAGTCCTTGCGCGATGTAGCGTCGCTGCTCTGCGAGGATGTCGGCTTTCACCCGATCTTGCTGGAACATCGCGCGGTGACGCACATCGACCTCGTGCAACTGCGCTTCCAGCACGCGGGTCTCGGTTTCCAAATCGGGATCGCGGAACTGGAGGAGGAGATCGTCCGTCTTGACCCAGGTGCCCGGCTGCACCAAAACTTTCGCAATGAAGCCATCGGCCGAACTGCGTACGACACCTTCTTCCGGCACCCAGACCACGCCTTCAGCTACGGTGCGAAACGGTACCGGCACGACCCACAGCAGCGTGACAACGGTTGCTGCCACACATGCGCTGACGAACAGCGCGCGTTGGCGCACGCGGCGGATGCGTGGGCTGTTGAACAGAAAGCTCAGAATTTTAAATGCCGGCATGACGAGCCACGCAAAAGCAGTGCTGGCGGCAAAGACTACACCAAGCAGCAGCGAAATCTGACCGAGCAACAACAAGATCGCGAGGATGACGAGAATGCGATACAGGAAAGACGCTACCGAAAACGCTATGAACCAGATCTTCTCGCCGAGCGTGGCGATCGGCGGCTGCGCATCGCGCCGACCGAACAGATAACGCTCGCACAGAAAGATCAGATAACCCGTAGCGCGTGCGCGCAAGTTGGGAATTTCGAGGAAGTCCATCAGCATGTAATACCCGTCGAAGCGCAGCAGCGGGTTGGCATTGAACAAGACAGTGGAGATGCCGGCGATGAGAATCGTGTTGTAGGCCAGCGTGCGCACTGCGCCCGGCTCGATGTTGAGCCACAGAAAAAGTGCCAGCGATGCGATGAACACTTCAATCGCCATGCCGGCCGCGCCCACCAGCACACGTTGCCACTTCGAGCGAAACGCCCATGCCGCCGATGCATCGACGTAGGGGACCGGGGTCAGGACGAGAATCATGACGCCCATTTCGTGCACCTCGCCGCCGAACGCTTTCACACAGTAGGCGTGACCGAACTCATGGAGCAGCTTGAGCACGGGAAACAAAAGCCAGAGGAGGAGCAGATTTTCCGGAACGAGCACACGGTCGAGCATGTTCTCGGTGAGCTCGCGCCAGTGCGTGCTGCCCAGCACTATGGCCGTACCGACAACCGCGAGCCAAATCGCCTGTCCGACCCAGCTAAACGCCGGCCGCACTGCGGGCAACGTGCGGGCCAGCAAACGGTCAGGATCGAGCAGCGGAATCTGCCACGCAAAGATGCTGAGCAACCGGCGCTTCCACTGGCTTTTCGTCTGCTTTTCATGGCGGCGGAACAGCTCGGCGGTATCGGGCGGAACATCGCACTGCAGAACATCGGCGGAATGCAGCTGACTCAGCAGCTGAATGACTTCGTCTTGGCTGGCCGCTGCGTCGGCAAGTTGCGCAACCGCGTTGTCCCAGATTTGTTGCACCGTTTGCTGGCCATCCATCTGTCCGATGATGAGATAGGCGGACGGCGAAAATCGATGAAATCGTTCGGAGGTTAGATCCTGCAGAACATACCAAGTCCGCCCGCGGTATTCGTGTCTGTGGATCTGCGCGTGTTTACGCAGGCGCGGCGTCAGACCGCTGACGCGATACCACGAAGAACTGAACAGCGACTCGGCCATCTGTGCATTATTCGCGCGATAACCTCACGCGCGGCCGTAAGAGGAGCGTGCGATCGCGGCGGACGGCCCAGTCAAGGCAGCCACTTCCACGCAAGTACGCGCAAAGAATCCAGCATCTGATGTGTCCAGATCCAGATGTATCGTCGGCGTTCGATCTCGATCTTGCCCACACCTTCCATTCCCGGACGCAGCCGCGCATCGTTCCGCGCGAACTTCGCTTCGACACGGAAAAAATTCTTGCCTTCCTTGGCGGTCGATACCGGTGTGATCTTTTCGACTACGAACGGAATCGATTCATGTGGAAAGGCGGACAGCAGAATATGACCACGCTGGCGAAGGGCGATGTCCGCCATATCACGCTCGTCGACTTTCAGGATGACGCGGAAAGCGGACATCGGCGCGATTTCGTACAACACGGTCCCGCGCTCTACCGGCGCACCCAGAGTCTGCGTTAGATCACCGGATACGACCACGCCATCGAAGGGCGCGACGACGCGCGTGCGAACCAACTGATCCTCCGCACGCTCGACTTGCGCGCGCGCCTGCTCGAGTTGCGCGGCGACGATCTGCACCTGCGCCGCGTTATGGTCCGCCATCGCTTGACGATATTGTTTGAACAGTTCTTCCTGCTCGCTCAAATGCTTCATCCGTTCGAGCTTGAGCTCGCGGTCATCCAGCACCGCGAGCACGCTGCCGAGCTTTACCACGTCGCCCGCCCGCACCGGCGCCTCTCGGATATAACCATTGAACGGCGCTACGGCGGCTTGTTGCACGAGCGGCTCCAAAGCCGTCTCCGCGTTGACGCGATAGTCGCCTTTGGCGACGATCAAGAAAATCGCCAACGCCGCCGTCAGCACGGCGCCCAGCTTGAAACCCAGATGTCCGGCGCCCACGAGCTTTTCGAACTGCGCGCGCGCCCACCAGTAGAAACGAATCAGAAACCATTGGTCTTCGCGCCGATGGATGTCCAGCATGGCGCCCGCGAGTCCGCCCACAGCCTCGCACAGTTGTATGGATTCTTCATCGAACGGACGATCAGGCGAGCGCTCGAATGTCATCGCCCCGACCATGCGATCGGCGGACGCGAGCGGTATGGTGCAGATCGTGCCGGAGCCTTCTTCGGCGGCGAGCACGGCGTGCGCGCGCGACACTGGACCGATGCGCCCGGGCACGGCCGGGTAAAGCACCGTGCTTCCCTGATCGATGGCTTCTTCCATTGCCGCTGCCACCGATCGCATCAGGTTGGTTCGCTCTTTGAATTGCGCACTGTGCGACACCGCGTCCACATGGACTCTATGGCCGCGCAAAAAACCTACCGTAACGCGCTCGCAATGCAGGCGCGTCGCCAGCTCGGTGGCGAGCGCCGTAGCGGCTGCGGAATAGCGCTCGTGTGCCGCACCGGCTGCCACCAGCTCCAGCACGGTTTGCAGACGTTGCGTGGCCGCTTGCGCGCGATTGAGCTCGTCGCGGACGAATAACACTTCGACACCAGCGGCGCCCCAGTGCAGCTGGCGCAACGCGGATTGCAACTCGGTGTCTGCGCGTGGAGAAACGTGCAGCACCACGACACCGCGCAGCTTACCCGCGGCTTCGATCGGGTACGCGATATGGAAAGCCGCAGGATGCGTTGCATTTTCCGGAATGATCGGCAGGACCAGGCCGCGGCTCTCGGACAGCGCGCGCTGCGCAGCAGCGGTGAGATAGCTCATGTCCCGGCGCACATCCGGCCACACGGCGGCGGCCGAAAAGCTACCGTCCGACTCGACCAGTAACAGCACCAGGCCGCCTTCGACCGCCGGAATCAACCGGCACTGAATCGCGAGCCAGCTTTGGCAGAACTGCTGCGCGTCCGTTGCAGCAGCCAGAACCGACCACAGCGAGCCCTCGTGAGACGATTCGTAGAGCGGCGCAGCAGCGTGGTCGCCGGCTTCACGTCTGCCTTCGGTACCGGCACTTTCGGTTGCGGTCGATGTCATGGGAAACGGGACGGCTCGTTATCGACCGCCCATTATCTATTGCCCGGCGCCACGCCTAGTACGGGAACTAGCGCTAGCGGGCCTCGTACTCGACCCTTCGTGTCTTCGGGGCTGTTGGCCATATCGTCTCCGTTATATTGCGTGAAATGGACCAACTCAGCGCATGCGATCGCGCCTAGCTCTCTCGGTATGGTATCGGTGCTGAGCTACGCTATGCAAACGATGTCGCGTCCCACTTGTTCGCGAGTCTGCTCGCAAATTGCGCCGAAGCTTCGTGTTCGGACAGCAGTATCTCAAGAACTAGCGGAACCGGACACTAGACGATAGGAAGAGGGGGAAGTCAGGCGCGGTGAAAGACATGCCGGCTGACGGATAGTGACGAACGCGTACGGCGCCTCGTGCTCTGCAGCAAGACTAGAGCCGCGAGTGCCGCCAACACAAATGCATAGAACGACGGTTCCGGCACGATGCGTATTGTCAGCACGTCGCTCGACAAACTTGCCGTCGGCTGGCTGTCGATGATGAACGTATCAAGACGCGCACGCAGTGAGATTTTTTCTCCGTCTACCGCGGCGCTATTGATCATGAATGTCCAGCTCGCCAGCGTACCTGGTCCAAGCGCCGTGGCGGTTGCAAGGAAAGACGCAACGCCGGTACCGGTCGCAGTGTTTGCCGTGAATATGCTGGTCGCCAGCAGCGGCCCCGGAAGGGCTGTGGGGTTCGTGAGCACGGCAGGATCGAATTCGAGAGACAGCTCCAGGTCGTCGATGCTCACGTTGAGAGCGGCATCGAGCTCGATGCTCAATGTGATGAGCTGACCGGGAGCAGCCGAGCTGGCACCATCGACGATGAGGGCCGAGTGCACCGGACCGGCCCACCCGCAAACGCACAGCATCGCCATGGGCACAAGGCGTCGCGAACATGCTTTCGTAGAACGCATCCGTGCTCTCCTGCCGTGTGCCCTGGTCGGTGTCGAGTGACAGTAACGCGGTCATCGCGCTTTTAGCGATCCGAGCGGCTTAGTTGCTGGAACGACCGTCGGCAGCTTTACTTTAATGCGGTTGTTCGGATTGAGCTCCTCTTGATTCTTGCCGAGGCTGTCCACGAAATCCAACGACCATTTGCGCTGCGGGCTCATAGCGTCGACACGCAAAGTAGCGGCATCGGAACTGCGCACGTCGATATGCCAGTCGATCAGCGGTGCGGACTGCACGCGCAGATTCAACTGTGCCGATGTCTGCATATTGCTCATCGCCGACAGCAACTCGACGGTTGGGTCCGGGGCGGGGTTCGATAGTGCCACCGCTATCGAACCATCGGTGATGTCCAGGCCCGGTTTAGGCGCGGGATTCAAGGTGAGCCGGCCGTCGTTAAGACTCGCCCACTGCAGATCCAGGCGATAGCTGCCTGCGGAGACATCCGGGCGTACATGAAAATCCAGTTCAAGCAAGCTGCCGCTGCCACCCTCCAGTGCGTTGAGCCGCGCCATATCCACGATCAGCACACCGGGTGTGTGGCGATCCAGCAGCCAATCGAAATCGGCTGTGAGGCTGCCTTTGCGAACGTTACGCAGCTCGAGTGCATCGGTATCGAACGCCAGCCGGAGCTGCACCGAGTCGAGACCCGTCGCGCTGTCGAGCGCGATCGGAACGGTCACGTCGCGACCCGCGCCGGCAGCGATCTGCTGCGGCAGACTGACCAGCGGGTCGGGACCGCCAATCGGCACAGCAGGTGTGAACCCAGGCAGTGGTGGGATCTGCGGCTGATCGATGCCCGATATTTCGCGGAACAACAGCGTGGAGTCGCTCGTCGTGAGCAGGCCGTTGCCCGAAGTGTCCGCGACGATCGCGGGATCGACGAAAGGCCAGTTGCCAAACCCGGTGTCCACGCCCACCAGTACCTGCTGTAAGCGCTGCACATCCGCCAGAGTGTAGGTGGCACTGAACGTGGTGTCGCCGATGAAGCCGACCACCTGCAAGCTGTCGTCCCCCTGCGCAGCCACGGCGCCGCCGTCGATCACGATCTTGCGGATAGCCAGCAACTGCTTCGCGCCGTAGATGGCGCCGGCAGGCACGTCCGCGATCAGCCGTGTCAGCTCGAGGTTGGCACCATTGACCGGACCCGGGAAAACGATGTGCACCAGCGCCACGCCTGGCGTGGAGAGATCGACAGTGGCCGTTCCCGGCGGCGCAGTTGGATTCACTACGCCGGTCACGTGCAGCAGTGCCGGATCAAAATGCACTTCGAAGGTCGCGCTCGTAAACGTTCCAGCATTGGTGATGCGAATCGGCACGCCGCTGATATTTCCGGGGACGTCGGTCGGCTGCCCCGGCCGACGCATAAAATCGACGATGCCGATCGTGGGGCCGCTGCTCGCCACGGTGAAGGCGTTGTGATAAGCGCCACCAGCAATGCCGTTGCCATCGCCGTCGAGCGCGACGCCGATTACGTCGTGTAACGCAGTGGCACCGCTTGCCACGGTTACGCTGTAGTTACCGGTCGCCAACGGTGTCCCGGTCTTGACGAAGTGGAAGCCCTGGCGATCGGCATCGAGCAGCAGCGAGCCGCGCACGGCGCCGCTTGGTCCGGTCAAGACCACGTCGGGCGCACCGAGCCCTGCGCCGCCTCCGTCGTACAGATTCAAAGTAGCGGGATCGATCGCACGGTTGAAGCGAACATCGAAGCCGGAACCCGTTTGCGTGAAGGCAGCGACGGCAAGCGGCGCCAGCGGAGTGACCTGGACAGCGAACGGAGTCGCATCCCAAGTCCCGTCCTCATCCGTCGCGTGAGCACTAATCGTGTACGAACCTGGTGCGGCGGTATATACGTGGACGGCCGAATTCGGATCGCCGGCAACGTTCTCGGTATTGCCATCGCCCCAGTCGATTGCCCACTTGACGACGGTGTCGTCGCCCGGATCGGCAGCATCGAGACTCAGCGTATAGGGCTGGCCCTGCGCAGTCGTTGCTGCGCCCGAGACGCTGAGCGTCGGCGGGACATTGACCGTCGTGACCTTGAAGCTGCGGGTGACCGAACGCACCGGTGACCCCTCATCGCTCACCGTCAGGACCACGGTAGCAGTGCCCGGACCATCCGGCGTCTTGTCCCAGCCGATAACGAAATCATCGCCACTGCGCACAGCGGTGATGCCCGCAATGCCGCTCGCAACCGCGGTGAGCGCGCCGCCTTCGGGGTCGACCGCCGACACCGATACGCTGAACGGATCGCCTTCCTTCAGCACGACATTGCCGATGGTGCCGACTATCGGCGGATCGTTGACGATGGTGAACCTCGAGTCCGACGTATCTGCGATTGCGGGATCGGCAGACGCGCGTACACGGATGATGTAGTTAGACCCTGCCGGGAACAGCGCCGAATCCACCGTCCATTCGAAAACACCGTCGTTGGCTTCCCCCGCTGCGAGGGTCTGGAACGTGCCGCCCAGGCCGGTCGCGGACCAGTCGATATCGACGGTGCCGGCAAATCCGTTTTCACGCCAGCGGATGTCGAACTCCGCACGCTGATGAATCGATTCGCCGCCATTCGGAGCCAGCACCATCACGTACGCCAGAGGACTCTTGGATGCCTGCTCCGTGTTGCCGTAAGCACCGATGTTGATGAAGCCGCCGTTCGGCAGCGGTTCGCGCGCGAACGGATCGCCGGCCGCACCGCGATCGATCGCGGGCGACTGCGTTGCGTCCAATGTTTCGACGGGAATGAGCTTGACCGGCCGGCCGGGAATAAATGGGATGAACGAGAAGCCCTCCACAGGCGCGAGCGAGCCGCCGTGGAAGCTGCCGAATTGGCTGCGCTCGTGGAAGTCGTCGTCGCGGCCGTCGCCACCGCTCGGATCGAAGCCCAGCACGTTGTCCGCACCGTTGGGATCGACGAACTGCGGATTGGTGAATAGGCTGTCGGTGTCCGTATGCGTCGCCGCGCGCCAGGCAGCGAAGGTCGTGCGTGCAATACCGTCCCACGTGCCAACCCTGCCCGTGCCGAAGATCGAGTGGAAGAAGATATTGGTGTCCGACGTGAATCCGGTCTGAGAGTCGGTTGCGAGCCCGACTGCGGAGCCGTTCTCCGCCCATAGAATGTTGTTGCGCAGGTGCACGTTCTTCGCGCCGCCTTCGATGCGCAGCGCGTCTCCGGTCAGCTCGAAGATCGTGTTGTTCGCAAGCGTAATATCGTCGCCACCCTCAATCAGCAATCCGATGCCCGCGCTGTCGTAGATCAGATTGTTGCGTGCCGTGTAGGTGCTGCCCGAGAGCCGCACGCCGGTCGGGTTGGAATAGACGACGTTCTCGGCCACGTTCGACGACACCGCGCGGATGCCGAAGGCCGTGTTCGCATAGACACGATTGCCAGTCACCGTCGCAGACTGCGCGTCGATGCCGATGCTGTTGCCGAAGACTACGTTCGATTGCGCCGTTGCGCCGGCTTTCAAGGTGATGCCCGGCGCGAGCAGGCCCGTCTGATTGGCGACGGTGTTGCCGGCGACGACGACGTTATGCGATGCCGTGATGCCGCTCAGCTTGTTCGAGAAAATAAGATTCGCGGTGCCGGGAGCGAGATCTGTCGAGCCGACCAGCGCCGGGGTGCCGCCGATCGTGTTGTCCACCAGCATCCCCTGGTCGTTGCGGAAGCTGCTGTTGCCTTGGATCAGAGCAGCGCCCGGCTCGTGGATCTCGAAGCCGATACCGCCGTTGTCGCGGGCCGCATTGGCTTTGACTTCCGTGACCGTTCCGTTCAAACGGACGCCGCCGGCAACGTTGTTGATCGCCACCGAGCCCGACAAGCTGTGAATCGGCCCATCGATATCGATCCCGCGGCTGCCGTTGTCGTGTGCGTTGAGCGCGACGAAATCAGCCGCGGGAGCATCGGTGTCCACGAGGATGCCATCCAATGCGTGACCGAAGGCGATGATGTTCCGCGCCGACACGTTGTCGCTGCCGTCATGGACGAAGAGACCGCGCTGCGCATCGCGTAGCGTCAGATGTTCGACCGCTACGCCGTCAGCATCGTTGAGCTCGATAAGTGCGCGAGTACGATCTCCGGGAATCGCGGGGAACAACTCGGCGATCAGCGCCGTGTTGGTCGGGCCGGCGATGGTGAACCCTTGATCGAGGCCGAGCCCGAGATCGACGCTGCCCGACACGACGACCGGATCGATCATCGAATAGCTGCCGGTGTCGACGAACAGGTGCGCGCCCTCGGTCAAAGAATAGACGCGCAACAGATTGGTCGGATACGGTTTCGGCGCACTCGAAATCTTGCCCGTGTGGCGGTTGTCGCCAATGCCGTTCGGGGTGTATTCGTCGTTGACGTTCGAATGATCGTCGACGAAGAAATTGTTGCCATCCTCCGGCACGGTAAACGGTTCCTGGCTGCGATCGAGCACGACCGGATTGCCGACCCACGACACCTGGATACGCAAACCATAAGTGCCGAACGGAATAGCGCTGTCGGCGGGGGTCCAGAGGAACTCGCCATCATCGGGCGTGGACGCCACGATAGTTGCCAGGAACGCAGGGCCATCCGGCGTGTCCTGGTACAAATCGATCTTCACCGCCGAGCCGGCCGTGTTGTTGAAGCTCTCCCAGCGAATCGGCAACGCACGCTCGCGCACCGCATCGACATAGAGGTCCGGCGTGCGCAACGCGATGTGCGGCACACCTGCTTCCGGCAACGCGCCCGGAGAAGTGAACCGTTGCGTTCCGAACATCGGGAACAGCGTGTAGTCGTCGTCATGCAGATTGATGAAGCGCGGGCGCGCCCAATCCGGATTGACCACGGTCGCGCCGAACGAGTTGAGATCGAAGCGCGCGATGTCGGCCTGCCAGTCGAGCACGTCGGTGAAATCACGGGTCCAGAAGCCGACCTTCCCGGTCCCCGTCGCGTAGAGATTGTTGTGGTCGCTGAAGAAGCCGGTCTGCGAATCGTTGGCCACGAAGATGTCGTAGCCGTTTTCGGTCCACAGGATATCGCCGAGCACTTGCGCGCCGCTCGCCGCACCGTCGATGCGAACGAGATCGCCGGACGGCGTGTACATCGTGTTGTTCTCGACGTGCACGCCGGCCACACCGTGAATTGCAACGCCGACATCGGTGTTGCGATAAATGAAATTATGGTCGATCAGGCTGTCCGCGCTAGCTTGAATGCCGATCCGGTTGCTGCCGATCCGGTTGAACTGGATCGTGCCGTCGAATTGGTTTACGCCAATCACGTTGCGCTCGATGACGTTCGCCCGCTCGATGTCGGTGCCACCGAGTACGCCGCTGCCGATGACGGCGCGCTGATTTCCGAATACGTGCTGGTTTTGCGCCTGGGCGGATACCAGCTGCAGGCCGGTGCCGTTGCCCGAAATTTCATTCGGCACGCTGTTCGCGAGAAAGCCGAGGGCATCGGCGGTCGTGTTCACCGTCGTGCGCACGCCCGTCGTATTGTCGTGGATGCGGTTGCCATTGAGCGGAGCCGCGGCGCTGTACTGCACGCCGATCACGGCGTTGCGGATCTCGTTGTCGCGGATGTCGCCCGTGAACGCGGCATCGATGAGCAGGCCCGTTCCGCTCGCGAAAATATCGTTGTGCGCGATCAACCCTTCTGCGACGCCGGCGATGCGTATGCCGGTCGTGCCGCCGAATCGATTGTGGAGGACCTGCAATCCGGTGGTGGCGTTGATCACCAGTCCAGTGGCGCCGATCGCGTTATCCACGAGCGCGACGTCCGCTGCGTTGACGGTCGCTCCGCCGAGCAATGTCAGACGCTGCAGGATCGCGCCGGCGTTCGCAACGACGGGTCCGGTGATCACCGAGCCACCGCCTTGTGCGCCGAGAATCAGCACGCCTGCATCGTCTGCCGCAATCGTAAAGCCGGCATGCACGCCTGGCGCGAGCACAATCACATCGCCGGGTTTGAGATCGTTCGCGTTGAGAATCGACTGCACACTGGTGACGGCGTTCGCGACGAACACAGCTCCCGGGAGCTGCGTGACGCCGCGCAGATAAACCTGCGGCAGTCCGGAGCTGTCATCGCTCCACGAAATGCTCGGACGGCCCTGGGGGTCGACCGCAAGTGCGATCGAGGCGAGGTCACCGCCGGTCGCGCTGATGCCGGCGCCGCTCGCATCGCCGGCCAAAGTCGCGACGAATTTCGTCCCATCCCAATGCTTGACGTAGATGTGCGCGTGCGGATCGGGATAGTCGGCCGCGTCGTGATCGACCCACGCGAGATACATCTGTCCGCCCGCGGATTCGAGCTTCGGATCGAGCGAACGCCGAGACGTACCGCTCACGCCGCCGTCGACTGCGCCGTCGGCGCCGGCGCTCGTCCAAGCGCCGCCGACGAATGTCTTGACATAGATCTGTTCGAAATCGCCGACGCGCTCGCGCCAGGCGATGAACGGCTGGCCGTTGAGCCACGCGATGTCGGGCTCGCGGCTCTCGGTCACCGTGTTCGACACACCGCCGCCGGTCTCCGAGCCGCCGATGCCGATCCATTCTGCGCCGTCGCGCTCGCGCGCGAAGATCTCGGCGTTGTCGCCGAAGCCGACGCTGTACGCGACGGCAAGGTTGCCGCTTTCGGCGGCGATGTCGTATTCCGCAACGCCCCTGGACTGGGTGATCCCATCGCCCGAAGCGGAACCCGGGGTGACCTCGATCCAATCTGCAGCCAGCGTCTTGGCATACACGTTGGAGCCTTGCGAGGAATCGAGCCAGGAGACGATGAGCTGAGTGTCGGTCT
>JBBRGM010000073.1:0-13609 GCA_038240725.1 Burkholderiales bacterium
CCGATCCTTTGAATGCCATGTGCTCGAGAAAATGCGCAAGGCCGCGCTGCTCTTCCGTCTCCATCAACGAACCGGCATTGACCACCAGGCGCAGGCTGATGCGATCCTTCGGCGTGTCGTTGGGCATTAGCGCGTAGCGCAGACCGTTCGGCAAGCTGCCATAGACCACGCCTGGATCCGGCGGCAGATCGCTCTTTTCCTGCGCCCAGCCATCGTTATCGGGAAGCGGCCGGGCCCAGCTCGGCACGACGACGAACAAGCTCAGCAGCACACCGGCGGCCAGCCGCCATAAGCGCATAGACACTAAGGAAACCCTCACGAGTTGCAGCTACAGGTTCGGATAATTGGGCCCGCCGCCGCCTTCGGGCACGACCCAATTGATGTTCTGCGTAGGATCTTTGATGTCGCAGGTTTTGCAGTGCACGCAGTTCTGTGCGTTGATCTGCAGGCGTGGTTTGTTGTCCGCTTCGCGCACGATTTCGTACACGCCCGCCGGGCAATAGCGCTGCTCGGGCGCGTCGTATAAGGCGAGATTCACGTTGATCGCCACCGACGGATCTTTCAGTTGCAGATGCGGCACCTGGTCTTCTTCGTGATTGGTGTTCGAAATGAACACCGAGGTCAGACGATCGAAAGTCAGCATGCCATCGGGTTTCGGATATGCGATCGGCGTGGCTTGCGAAACGGTTTGCAGCTGCGTGTGATCGGCGTGATTACGAATGGTCCACGGCGCCTTCCCGCGCAGGATGTAGGTGTCGAGCGCCGAATACGCGAGCCCGCCTAGCAAGCCCCAGCGAAACGACGGACGGATATTGCGCACCGAATTTAGCTCGTCCCACAACCACGTGTGGCGCAGTCGCTCGGGATAGCCGACGACTTCGCTGCCGCCGTCGGTGCGCAGATGTTCGAAGACGGCTTCTGCTGCGGTCATGCCCGACTTCATCGCGGTGTGCGTGCCTTTGATTTTCGGCACGTTCAAAAATCCCGCGGTGTCGCCGATCAGCATCCCGCCGGGGAAGGTGAGCTTGGGCAGCGACTGCATGCCGCCTTCGGTAATCGCGCGTGCACCGTACGAGATGCGGCGGCCGCCGGCAAACGTCGGACTGATCGACGGATGCGTTTTGAAGCGCTGAAATTCTTCGAACGGCGAAAGATACGGATTGCGATAATCGAGACCGATCACGAAGCCTACCGCCACTTGATTGTTCTCCAAGTAGTAGAGGAACGATCCACCGTATGTGTGCGAATCGAGCGGCCAGCCCATGGTGTGAACGACACGGCCGGCGTGATGCTGGTCGGGCGCGACTTCCCACAGCTCTTTGATGCCGAGGCCGTATGTTTGCGGATCGCTTTCCTCGCGCAACTTGAATCGGTCGAACAAAACTTTGGTGAGCGAGCCGCGGCAGCCTTCCGCGAACATCGTCTGCCGCGCGTGCAACTCCATGCCCGGCTGATAACGATCGGTGTGTGCACCGCTGCGGCCGATGCCGAGATCGCCGGTCGCGACGCCGCGAACGCTGCCGTCTTCGCGATACAGCACTTCAGCCGCAGCGAAGCCGGGATAGATTTCCACGCCCAGCGCTTCGGCCTGCTGGCCGAGCCAGCGACAGAAGTTGCCGAGACTGATGATGTAGTTGCCGTGATTGTTCATCTGCGGCGGCGTCGGCAGGCGAATCCCCTTGCTTGCCGTCAGATAAATCAGATGATCGTCTTTCGCCGGCGTGTTGAGCGGCGCTCCGAGCGCCTGCCAATCGGGAAACAGCTCGTTCAACGCGCGCGGCTCGATCACCGCGCCGGACAAAATGTGCGCGCCGACCTCCGAGCCTTTCTCGAGAACGCAGACGGAAACTTCGCGATCGTTCTCGGCGGCGAGCTGCTTGAGACGGATCGCCGCAGCAAGACCCGACGGTCCCGCGCCGACGATGACTACGTCGTACTCCATCGATTCGCGTTTACCCACGGCCACTCCCGATGCATTTGCGCGGGCTGGAGCGCCCGGTCGGCCTGTTAGAATCCAGACTGCGCGAGATGATAAACGGTTTCAGGTTTGCGGAGAGTGCAGCATGGCGATGGAAGGCAAGCTGGTTCACACGGAACACATGCGCATGCGCTGGGGCGACATGGACGCGCTCGGCCATATGAACAACACGGTGTACTTTCGCTATCTCGAGCAAGCTCGCATTTCCTGGTTCGACGCGCTCAATATCGATTACAACAATCCCGGCGAGGGTCCGATTCTCGGCAGCGTCGGCTGCCGCTTCCGCATCCCGGTGGTGTATCCCGCCGACCTCAATATCTCGGTCTATGCAAGCAAACCGCGCAACAGCAGCTTCGTACTGCACAGCGCGATCGCCGAACACAGCGATCCCACGCGGATCTACGCGACCTCGGAGGCGATTATGGTGTGGATCGATCTGACGGATGGCAAATCGCGCCCGCTGCCGGATTGGATGAAGCAGCATCTCGCCAAAGTCTGATCGATTGGTCTGATCGATTCTTACGTACGCGCCTTATGCACGCCTTACGTGCCCGCATGCAATTTCTTCACGCGCGACAAGCGAACCGAGTGACCGGATGCGAATGTATAGAACACTAAGCGCGCACGACGTTCCCTGACACGCCGCGGCTTTCCGGTCCCATCAAATATAAATAGGCGGGCATCAAGGCTTCCGGCTGCAATCGGCTGGCGCGCGTCTCGCCGGGATGCGTGCGTCGACGTTGGGGTGAATCGACGGCTCCCGGCGCCAATACATTGATGCGCAGGTTCGGATAGGACTCCCATTCGTCCGCTTGTATCTTTGCCAGCGCCGTCAGCGCGCTCTTCGATACCGCGTGGTGCCCCCAGTAGGCGGCGGGTTCGAGGGCATACGTCGCGCTGGTCAGAATTACCGACGCATCGGGCGCTGCTCGCAGCAGGTAGGTGCACGCGCGAGTCAGGGCAAACGGCGCGACCAGATTGACGCGCATCGAGCTCATCCATTCCTCGAGCCGCTGGTTGTCCAGCGCGGCTGGTTCGGTTGCGAACGCCGCGTTGTGCAGAATGCCATCGAGATGCTGGAGCTGCGATTCGATGGCGAGCGCCATGTTTTCGAAGTCGCGGTCTTTCGCCTGCGCCAAGTCGAGCGGCAGGATCGTCGGCTCCGCGCCGCCGATGTCGACGATCGCGTCGTAGACCGCTTCGAGCTTCGCGACTTCGCGTCCATGCAGGATCACGGTGGCGCCATGCGCCGCGAACGCAAGCGCGGCGGCGCGACCAACGCCGCCGCCGGACCCGGTCACCAGTATTACGCGGTCTTTAAGCAGATCTGCTGCGGGCCGATAGTTTTTGAAATCGATCATTGGCGATTGAATTGGTGATGGAACGGCGCACGCCGAGCAGCCCACCGATGCGGAGTTTTCAACAAGCGGTTATACGCTGTGCAGAATCATCTTCGCACACGCCACGCCGCTGCTGACCGCGGATTCCAGCGTGGCCGGATAATCGCTCGCGGTGTAATCGCCGGCGAGATACAGACTGGGCACCGGCGTGCGCTGCGACGGACGCTCGACGTCGACGGCGCATGCAAGCGAAACGTGTCGAGCACATGCAGGTCGAGCGGCAATCGCATCAGCGCCTGATCCGGATCGTCCGATACGAGTGTGATGAGTCGAAGCGCTTGGTGATAGGCACCGATGAGAATGTGCAGCCCATTACCCAGCGCGACGCCGTTGACGTCCACGCGGCGCGCGCGCCCGCCGAGCATGCGTGCAGGTTCGAAAACGGTTACCGCGATGCCTGCCTCTGCAAGGGTGACGGCGGCCGCCAGACCCGACCAGCCGCCGCCGAGTACGGCGACGTGCGGCCGCGTCCGCGGTGTGCTCACCTCAACTCCCCTAGGCGGCGATCCACGTTTTCCACGCAATCCATAGTTTGCGTACCGGCGTCAACGACACGCGCTGATTCATCGTTTTTCCCTGCAGGATCGCGATCTCCTCGAGCAGCGTTCGATGGATTGCGGCCATGATCAGTCCCGCGCGCTGCGCCCGCCGATCCGGTTTGGGCAGCAGACTCAGAGCGCGATCATAGATGTTGCGGGCACGGTCGATCTCGAACGTCATAACCGTCTCGAAGCGCTCGTCTTCTCGCAGCGCGACCACATCGTCGGCAGAAAGGCCGAATCGGGCCAGCTCATCGAGCGGAATATAGACGCGATTGCGCCGTGCATCTTCGCCGATGTCGCGAATGATGTTGATGAGCTGCAGTGCGATTCCCAGCGTGCGCGCGTACTCGAGTGTACGCGGCTCGCTGAAGCCAAGAATCTGTGCGGTCAACAAACCAACGACACCTGCTACGCGATGGCAATAGACTTCCAAGGTCGGGAAATCGGGATAACGGTTGTAGTCGAGATCCATCTGCATACCGTCGATGATTTCGAGCAGGTTCGATTCGAGTAACGCGTACTCTTGGACCACCGGCGCCAGCGCGCGCGCCACCGGATGCTGCGCCGTCCCGTGAAACAGCGCATTGACTTCCTTGCGCCACCAGCTGAGCCGCGTGCGCGCGACACCGGGATCGCTGGCTTCGGCGACGGCGTCGTCGACTTCGCGGGAGTAGGCATACAGCGCGGTAATCGCGCGCCGCTGCTGCGCCGGCAGGAAGATCAAACTGTAGTAGAAACTCGAGCCGCTCCCGGCGGCTTTTTGCTGACAGTATTGATCCGGCGTCATCGATGGAGCACGGCCCGAAGCAACATGATCATCCAATCGCGTTTGCCCAGAATCGGACGGCCGCCCAAGACATCGCCGGCCAGGCGCCACAGCTTACTTAAGATGCGCTCGCTGCCTGGACGATCATGCGTATCTCGACACCGATGCGCTCCGGCAACCGTGCGCTTCGCAACATCGGCGGCAGTCCCGCTTCGGTGAAAGACAGTTGCGCGTCGAGGCTTGCGAGTTGCGCCAACCCGATCTGCGCCGGCGCATGGCCGTCGTGGGCGAGGCCGTCTTGCTTGCCTCGCCAGGGCGTAGACGAGGCGCACCGGGTCTCGCAGCGAGCGCGGCAAGTGCCAGGATGCCACCGGAGAATTCTCGTTGTGATGCATCGTCGGCGCGCTCGTCCCCATGGGAACGAGCGTTTTTTTCTTTAGGGTTATTCGCGGCTCGAGGCAACTAAACATTGCGCCAAGAACTAAACATTGCGCCAAGGTGGAGGAGGGCGGGCCATTATATTAAAATGCGACGGTCGCGAAGGCGATGGACGCGAAAGTGGCGAAATTGGTAGACGCACCAGATTTAGGTTCTGGCGCCGAAAGGCGTGAGAGTTCGAGTCTCTCCTTTCGCACCAGGCGGCGCGCAACATCGATGTGCAATTGCGCCGGGCACGCCACGCAGGAACCGGAGTACCCGGGAACAGCTGGCGCATGAGAGAGCTGGTGTCGGTTGCCATCGATACCGGCGCTGTCTTGACTACACTACAGGTTTGCTCGAGCGCAAGCGCGCTGCAAATCTTCGCATGGGCACTGCCGTAAAGTTGCACATCCGGCATCCAAGGCCCTTTTCTAAACCTGACAAAACGATAGCCCTTGCCGTACAAGGACAGGACAGCATGCAAGCGACCATAGAGAAAGTGGGCGGCCTCGAGCGCCGATTGAACGTAACGCTGCCCGCGCAGGAGATCGAAGATGAAGTCGAGAATCGACTCAAGCGGCTCGCACGCACCGTGCGCATGCACGGATTCCGGCCGGGCAAGGTGCCCTTCCGCCTGATTCAGCAGCAGTACGGCGGCCAGGTACGCCAGGAGGTGCTGGGCGATGCGCTGCAAAAAACGTTCGGCGAGGCGGTGCGCTCGCAGAATCTGCGTGTCGCAGGATATCCCCGCTTCGAGCCGAAGACGGCCGAGCCGCCGAACGACGACGTGCAGTTCAGCGCGACCTTCGAGGTCTATCCGGACATCGAGCTGGGCGACCTTGCGAACGCTACCGTCGAGCGCCCGTCGGTCGAGCCGGGCGACGCCGAAGTCGACAAGACTATCGCTATCCTGCGCAAACAGCGCGTGACGTACGAACCCGCCGATCGCGCCGCGCAGAGCGGGGATCGCGTCACAATCGACTATCGCGGCACGCGCGATGGCGAGCCGTTCGATGGCGGTACCGGGCAAGATCATGCGACGATTTTGGGCGAAGGCCAGCTGCTGCCCGAGTTCGAGGCGCAGGTCGTCGGCCTGCGCACAGGCGAGAGCCGCACATTTGAACTGACCTTCCCGGAGGACTATCATGCTAAGGACCTCGCCGGGAAGGCCGCTCAATTCGAGGTGACCGTCAAGCAGGTCGAATCGTCGATACTGCCCGAAGCAGATGCTGAATTTGCCAAGCAACTCGGGATCGTCGATGGCGACATCGGCAAGATGCGCAGCGATATCAAGACCAATCTGCAGCGTGAATTGCGCCGCCGTATTCAAGCACGCATCAAAGATCAAGTGATGAAGGCGCTACTGGAGAACACGAAGCTGGAGCTGCCGAAGTCGCTGGTCGATCTCGAAATGGATCGATTGATGGCCGGCATGCGGCAAGACCTCACCGCGCGGGGACTCAAAGCCGACGAAATTCCGATGCCGCGCGAGGCATTCGAGCCCGAAGCGCGCAAGCGCGTGGGATTGGGACTGATCGTGGCGGACATCGTGCGGCAACATCAGCTGCAGGCTAAGCCCGAGCAGATCAAAGCGATCGTCAACGACTATGCAGAGAGCTACGAGCGTCCCGAAGAAGTCGTCCGCTGGTACTACCAGTCGCCTGAGCGCCTGCGGGAAGTTGAATCGCTCGTATTGGAGGACAATGTAGTTCAGTGGGCTTTATCCCAAGTCAAGACTGTGGATAAGGCGGCCGACTTCGACGAAATCATGGGTAACGCAAAATGAAATGGGAAAAACGGGAGTACGAGCCGCAGGGGCTGGGCTTGATTCCGATGGTCATCGAGCAGAGCGGTCGTGGCGAGCGCGCCTACGACATCTATTCGCGTCTGCTCAGAGAGCGTGTGGTGTTTCTGGTTGGGCCGGTCAACGAGATGTCCGCCAACTTGATCGTCGCTCAGTTGTTGTTTCTCGAGTCCGAGAATCCTGAAAAGGACATTTCGTTCTACATCAATTCGCCGGGCGGTTCCGTGTCGGCGGGGTTGGCCATCTACGACACCATGCAGTTCATCAAACCGGATGTGAGCACGCTGTGCGTAGGCCAGGCCGCAAGCATGGGCGCGCTGCTGCTGGCGGCAGGCAAGAAAGATAAGCGCTTCACGTTGCCGAACTCGCGCGTCATGATCCACCAGCCGATGGGCGGCTTTCAGGGTCAGGCCAGCGACATCGAAATCCACGCTAAAGAGATCCTGTATTTGCGTCAACGCCTCAACGAGATCCTCGCAAAGCACACCGGTCAGGATATTAAGACGATCGAGCGGGATACCGAGCGCGATAATTTCTTCAGCGCGCAGGATGCCACTACGTACGGCCTGGTGGACAAAGTGCTCAACAGTCGCGTCGATGTAGCGGCGTGATTCTTGCTGAACCTCTTTATATTATGCAGGCCCTACCCGGCGTTGACGTTGCCCTTGAAAAACTGTCGTATTGCAGCACTTAGAAGCTTAAGCCTCGGCGTGAGTCCCCGACACTATGTCTGAAAAGCCTGGTTCAGAAAAATTGCTCTACTGCTCCTTCTGCGGCAAAAGCCAGCATGAGGTGCGCAAGCTGATTGCAGGCCCGTCGGTGTTTATCTGCGACGAGTGCATCGAGCTGTGCAACGACATCATCCGGGAAGAAAGTCAGGGTGATCAGGCTACGCGTGGCACCAAGTCCGATCTGCCGGTTCCGCACGAAATCAGAGCGATCCTGGACCAATACGTGATTGGGCAGGAACAGGCGAAGAAGATTTTGTCGGTCGCCGTATACAACCACTACAAACGTCTCAAGAACCTCGGCAAGAAAGACGATATCGAACTCGCCAAGAGCAACATTTTGTTGATCGGACCGACGGGTTCGGGCAAGACGCTGCTCGCACAAACGCTGGCACGATTGCTCAATGTGCCTTTCGTGATGGCCGATGCGACGACGTTGACCGAAGCCGGTTACGTCGGCGAAGACGTCGAGAACATTATTCAGAAGTTGCTGCAGAAGTGCGACTACGATGTTGAGAAGGCGCAGCGCGGTATCGTCTACATCGATGAGATCGACAAGATCTCGCGAAAATCGGATAACCCTTCGATCACCCGGGACGTATCCGGCGAAGGTGTGCAGCAGGCGCTGCTGAAGCTGATCGAAGGCACAGTGGCGTCGGTACCGCCGCAGGGCGGACGCAAGCATCCGAACCAGGAATTCGTGCAGGTCGATACGACCAACATTCTGTTCGTGTGCGGTGGCGCGTTCGACGGCCTGGATAAAGTAATTCGCGCGCGTTCGGAAAAAGGCGGGATTGGTTTCGGCGCGGAAGTCCGCAGCAAAGACAACCGCAGGGACATCGGCATGGTGCTGAAAGAGGTCGAGCCGGAAGACCTGATCAAGTACGGTCTGATCCCAGAATTTGTCGGTCGGCTGCCGGTCGTGGCGACATTGGATGAACTCGATGAGGCGGCGCTGATCCAAATCCTGACAGAACCGAAGAACGCACTGCTCAAGCAATACCAGAAAATGTTTGCGATGGAAGGCGTAGAGCTCGAAGTCCGCTTAGAAGCGCTGCATGCGGTTGCGCGTAAAGCGCTTGCGCGGCGCACAGGTGCACGCGGTCTGCGCTCGATACTCGAGACCGCGCTGCTGGATACGATGTTCGACTTGCCCTCTGTCAGTAACGTCCGCAAGGCCGTGATCGACGAAGGTACGATCACGGGTGATGTCAAACCTCTGCTGATCTATTCGGACCAGCCCAAGGTAGCCGGCTCCGCTTAACGCACTACCCCACGTCTTCCTGTGCTAACTGCCGGGCGCCAGTCGGCTGGGAATTGTCGTGAGTCACCGGCAGCAAACGGCGCAAACCCGCCGCACGCTGCCCCTCGTAGCCCTGTTGTTGATCCTATTCATCTCAGGTGATATCTCATGACTGATACCGAACTCGGGGCCGATAGCGTCACACTGCCGCTTCTGCCGTTGCGCGATGTGGTGGTGTTTCCACACATGGTGATTCCGTTGTTCGTCGGGCGCCCGAAGTCGATCAAGGCGCTTGAAACGGCCATGGAAGCCGGCAAGAGCATTCTGCTGGTTGCGCAAAAATCTGCGGCTAAGGATGAACCCTCGGCCGACGATATGTACAACACCGGCACGATCGCCAACATCCTGCAGATGCTCAAGCTGCCCGACGGAACCGTGAAAGTGCTGGTCGAAGGTGTGCAGCGCGCACGCATCGATACGATCGTAGATTTGAAGACGCATTACACCGCCGACGCCGATCCGATTCCACTGGATGGCGACGAGAGCACTGAGCTCGAGGCGATGCGTCGTGCCATGATTTCTCAGTTCGACCAGTACGTGAAGCTCAACAAGAAGATTCCGCCCGAGATTCTCACGTCCCTGGCGGGCATCGATGAGCCCGGCCGGCTTGCCGATACTATCGCCGCGCATTTGCCGCTCAAGCTCGAGCAGAAACAAGAAGTGCTCGAGATGTTCGACGTCAAACGCCGGCTCGAGCATCTGCTTGCGCTGATGGAAACCGAGCTCGACATTCTGCAAGTCGAAAAGCGCATCCGCGGACGCGTCAAGAAGCAGATGGAGAAGAGCCAGCGCGAGTACTACTTGAACGAGCAGGTCAAGGCGATCCAGAAAGAGCTGGGCGATCTCGAAGAAGGCGCCGATCTCGACGAAATGGAAAAGCGCATCAAGGGCGCACACATGCCCAAGGAAGCGCGCGTCAAGGCCGACTCCGAATTGAAGAAACTGCGGTTGATGTCGCCGATGTCGGCGGAAGCCACCGTCGTGCGCAACTACATCGAGACGCTCGTCGGCCTGCCGTGGCGGAAGAAAAGCAAGATCAGCGGCGATCTGTCGCGTGCTGAAAGCATTCTGGATGAAGACCATTACGGCCTCGACAAGGTCAAGGAACGCATTGTCGAGTATCTGGCCGTGCAGCAGCGCGTCGACAAGGTGAAGGCGCCGATCCTGTGCCTGGTCGGCCCTCCCGGTGTCGGCAAGACCTCGCTCGGACAATCGATTGCACGTTCGACGAATCGCAAGTTCGTACGGATGTCGCTCGGCGGCGTGCGCGACGAAGCTGAAGTGCGCGGCCATCGCCGTACCTACATCGGTTCGATGCCCGGCAAGATCCTGCAGAACATGACCAAGGTCGCGGTCCGCAATCCGCTGTTCCTTCTCGTTGAAGTCGACAAGATGGGCATGGATTTCCGCGGCGATCCATCCTCCGCATTGCTGGAGGTGCTCGATCCCGAGCAGAACCATTCGTTCGTCGATCATTACGTCGAAGTCGAGTACGATTTGTCGGACGTCATGTTCGTAGCGACGGCAAACACGATGAATATTCCGGCGCCGCTGCTCGATCGCATGGAAGTCATTCGGCTGTCCGGTTATACGGAAGACGAAAAGATCCACATCGCGATGCGCTATCTGCTGCCGAAACAGATCAAGAACCACGGTTTGAAAGTTGAAGAGATCAACGTCTCCGAGAGTGCGATCCGCGACATCGTGCGCTATCACACGCGCGAAGCAGGTGTGCGTGCGCTCGAGCGCGAGATCTCGAAGATCTGCCGCAAGGTGGTGAAGTCGCTGGTGATGAAGAAGCGCGAAACCAAGACGGCGGTGAGCGCGAAGAATCTCGGCGGCTATCTGGGCGTGCGCCGTTACAGCTACGGCATTGCCGAAAAGCACAATCAGGTCGGACAAGTCACCGGCCTCGCATGGACGGAAGTGGGCGGCGAGCTGCTCACCATCGAAAGCGCAGTGATGCCCGGCAAGGGCAAGATGGTTACCACCGGCAAGCTCGGCGAGGTAATGCAGGAATCGATTCAAGCCGCTCTGACGGTCGTGCGCAGTCGCTCGCAGAGACTCGGCATTCCGGAAGAGTTCTACCAGAAGAATGACATCCACATTCATCTACCGGAAGGTGCAACGCCGAAGGATGGTCCCAGTGCGGGCATTGGTATCTGCACGGCCATGGTGTCGGTTCTCACCGGCATTCCAGTGCGGGCCGACGTTGCGATGACGGGCGAGATTACCTTGCGCGGAGAAGTGCTCGCAATCGGCGGTCTCAAGGAAAAATTACTCGCGGCTCACCGTGGCGGCATCAAGACCGTTTTGATACCGGAAGAGAACGTGAAGGACCTGCAGGACATTCCGGACAACGTGAAGAACCGGCTCGACATCCACCCGGTGAAATGGATCGACCAAGTGCTCGAGTATGCGTTGGAACGTCATCCGAGCCCGTTGCCGCCGAAGCCCGATGCGGTGACGATACCACCGGTGGAAACGCAGGAATCTGTAGTTGCGGTTAAGCACTGACGCATAGTTCCGATACGACGCGAGTCGAGCGTCGTATCGCGCGCTGGACGATCCTGGTGTCCTGCGCTGACTGGAAAGTTGTGGAACTGATTTGCGGGAGTACGGCGATGTCTGTCGCATACTCCCGCAATATCTCGAGCTTCATCTCAGCGGTTTGTCTCACGTGCACAGCCCGCGAAAGCGCTTGACACGTCCTTTTTCCCCTTGTTATAAAAGTTTCTCAGGGTGGCGCATCCACACTCGCGTCCGCATTGTTCCGTGGATGAGGTCCGATACATAAATTTTTTCCGAGTCCGAATAAGGAGATGAGGGTTGCGATCTCAAGCTCCGCGAGCAAGCGCTCGATTACCGAGTGCCCTGATCAGGCGGCTGCAGTCTGTTGCCCAACGTTACTCAATCAAGCATAAAGAAAGGGGATGCACGTGAATAAGCATGAGCTCATCGAAGTTATCGCCAAGTCTGCGGACATCTCCAAAGCTGCCGCCGGCCGCGCTCTTGACGGCGCTGTCGCTGCGATTACTGTCTCGCTGAAGAAAGGCCAGATGGTTACACTGGTCGGATTCGGCACTTTTTATGTCGGCAAGCGCGCTGCTCGCAGCGGCCGCAACCCACGCACCGGCGCGTCGATCAAGATCAAGGCTGCAAAGGTGCCGAAGTTCCGTGCTGGCAAAGCCCTGAAGGATTCGGTAAACTAATTTGCTTTGCATCTGCAGGCTTGGTCTTGATGATGCGGGCGCCAATAGAAAATGCCGATAGGAAATAGTGTCGGTGCCGCAGAGGGTGCTTAGCTCAGCTGGTAGAGCGTCGCCCTTACAAGGCGAATGTCGGGAGTTCGAGCCTCTCAGCACCCACCAGCTTTTGTTTGCCATGACTGCTGATCCGCGTTTTCAGTTTCGGCTGGAGCCCGTGCTCCGAATTCGCGATCGACTCGGCGATGACGTGATGGCGGTGGACTGGTCGCAGGCCGCATTGGATTGGCGGTTGGAGCAGTGCTCCTGCTGTGATGATGTTTAGGACACGTGTTTTTCTGGAGTGGTAGTTCAGTTGGTTAGAATACCGGCCTGTCACGCCGGGGGTCGCGGGTTCGAGTCCCGTCCACTCCGCCAGCTCAAAGCAAAGGCGAACTTACAAGTTCGCCTTTTTGTTATCCCGTGTCGCGTTCTCAAGAGCGCGCTGCATACGAATTAGCTGAATGGATCGCTGAGCGTGCTGCCGGGTGTCAAGTCATCCGGCAGCAACCGATCAGCTGCCTTGGCCGAGCACGTAAGAGCATCGCCGCGGTAACGTCTGCCGTATGGCATGATGCACGCAATCGTTGCACCTCCACGCCGCCGCGCGCGCATCGCGGCATCTCATCTGGGGCCACTCTCCATGTACGACTTCATACATCGCCACAAGCGCCTCCTGCAGATCGTCCTTGCGGTATTGATCGTGCCGCCGTTCGCGTTATTCGGGATGGACTGGTACTTCCGCGGCGACGGTGAGGGCGGAGACCACGTTGCGCAGGTTGGTGGCAGCACCATCAGCCAACGCGAGTTCAGCGAGGCCTTGCGCCAGCGCCAAGAACAGATGCGTCAAATGATGGGCGGCAAAGTCGACCAGGCAACGCTGGATAGTCCAGAAGTCCGGCGCGCCGTTCTAGACCAACTGATCAACGAGCGCTTGATGTATTCCGCGGCATTGAAATCCGGCATGTCGGTGTCCCCGGCAGAGTTGCAAAAGGTGATCGGCGATATTCCCGCATTTAAAGATGGCAACGGCGCGTTTTCATCTCGCCGCTACAGTGAGCTGCTGCGCTCGCAGGGTATGAGCGAGCCGACGTTCGAAGCGTTGATGCGCAAGGACATGATCCTCGGCCGCAACCGTGATGCGGTGGCCGCCACGGCATTTTTGCCGAACACTGTGCTCGACCGCTTGACGCGTTTGCGCCAGCAGCAGCGCGAGGTCAATCAGTACGTGCTCGAGCCCGCGCAATTCGTGCCGCAGATCAAGATCACCGACGCCGAGGCGAAGACGTTCTACGAAACGCACAAAGCGGAATTCGAGCAGCCCGAGCGGGTAAAGTTACAGTACGTGATGCTCACTTTGGATGGCTTGCAAAAGCAGATCGCAGTTACACCTGAAGAATTGCAGCAATACTTCAAAGAGCGC
>JBBRGM010000074.1:0-13607 GCA_038240725.1 Burkholderiales bacterium
CGCATTGAAGCGATAGCGGTTCGCGATCGCCCGAAACGAAGGGCCCGCGTCAGAGACGCCAAGCGCATGGCAGTCGAAGCAGCCCTTGTCGACAGCGAGCTTATAGCCGCGGTCGAAATCGTCAGCCGGTCCGGCCATCGCGCTCGCCGATGCGACTCCGGCGATGAAGACACACAGGGCAGCGCGCATGTTCATCTCGTCCTCAACGGTAAACGTCAGAATCTGTATCGTATATAACTCAGCGCGATCTGTATCGATTGATCTTGGTCAATCGTCGCGATTGCGGCCACGTAGAGTTAAGGAAGCTCTGAACAAGTCTTGCGTGCGCGACCGGGGTGATTTGGGCCGAGGGCAAGGACGCCGTGTAGCCCGCCTACACCAGGACGAGCTCACGCGGCCATCGGCCCAAATCACCCCGGTCCCTCTATGGAGACGACGGATTATTGGGTTGCGTCAGGTGCGGCGTCTGCATCGTTGCGCTCCTCGCCAGGGTACCTACCATTGCTTCGTCGCCATGCCTCACATCCCTCCGCACCTGACGCAACGCGCGTCGCAAGACTTGTTCAGAGCTTCCCTAGGTAACTGCGCGGAATGCGGGATGCCCGCAGACGATCGCGGCGATGAACAGATCGCCGCTTCCCGCCAGGTAGATCGATGTCAGCTGCTCGTCGATGTCAGCTGCTCACAGGCGCCGGCGCCAGCACCTGCAAGGTCGTGCGGATGACGAAGGGCTTCACCCGCTCGCGATACGATTTCATGTGCGGCGCGCTCAGATGCGCCATCAATGCATCCAGTCCGGACCACTTCTCGACGATCGTCACGCCGTCCGGGCGCAACGGAACCTGCACCGCAATGGTGGTCTCGATATCGATGGCGCTGCCGTATTCGATGCAGCCTTGCTCAGCTTTGACCAACGGTACCAGTTGGGCGAATTCGTGCAGAAAGCGATCGCGCGTTTGCGGATGCAACTCGACGGTTGCGATGACATGGATCACTCGTTTCCTCCAATGATAAAAAGCAGCTTGTAAGGTGCGCGTTGACGTTACTGCGCCGGCCGCTGCATTTGGCACTTCACTTCCGGAACCGCATCTTTCGCCTGCACCAGCGCGTCGGTTTTCCAGCCGTAGCCGGTGTTCTCCGCGTCGTGCTTGACCCCGGGTGTGCCGGCTTTGGCGAAGCTCATGATGTACATGGGGACCATGATCTGATGATCTTCCGCGCGCATCCACGATTCGCCGCTCGGGCCGGCATAGCGAGTGCGTTCCAGCGCATAAGCTACTTTCAACGGATCGGTCGAGCCGGCGGCGGTTATAGCGCTGGTGAGCATCTCCAGAACTCGAAACGGCGGCAGGTACGCCATATCCGACACCGCTTTGTAGCGCACCTCGTATTGCGTGATACGTTTTTCCCAGGCCTCGTCCGCAGCATTGATGTGCCACGAGTAGATCGACTTTACGCGATCCGCCCCGGCGGCGCCGATCGCGGCCGGCGTGCCGAAAAACGCGCCGAGCAGCGTGTAGTACGTGGCCTTCAACTCGGCTTCGTTGCTCGCCTTGATCAGCAGCGAAATGTCGTTGCCCCAGTTGCCGGTCACCACACTGTCCGCACCCGAGGCGCGAATCTTAGCGACGTAGGGCGAGAAGTCCTTCACCTTGCCCAGCGGCACCAGATCATCGCCGACGATCTGAATATCGGGACGCTTGCGGCTCAACATCTCGCGGGCGGCTTTGCTCACGGATTGGCCGTACGCGTAGTCCTGGTTGATCAAAAATACCTTGTGGATGGCGCGCTGCTTCGCCATGGCATCGGTCAGCGCGTTCATCTGCATGTCGGTGTGGGCTTCGAAACGGAAGTGCCAGAAGTTGCACTTGGTTTCGGTCAACGCCGGGTCCAGCGCATTGAAGTTGAGCAGCAGCACCGCGCGCGCGGGATCGCGCGCATTGTTCTTAACCAGCGCATCGCTCATCGCGTGCGCGACACTCGAGATCGTCGTCACAACGTAGTGAATGTCCTGGTCGATCGCTTGCTTCAGCACGACCAGCGACTCTTGCGGATTGGCCTTATTGTCGAACGTAACGATTTCGATCTTGCGGCCGAGTACGCCGCCTCTTGCGTTGGCCATGTCGACCGCGGCGTTGAACACCTTCAGCTGTTCTTCGCCCTGCAAAGCGAAGGTGCCGCTAAGGCCGTTGATGTAGGCGATTTTGAGTGTGTCGGCTGCGAGTACAGCCGAGCATTGCGCCATGAGAGCGCTTGCGAACAGCGCCGCGCGCATTAGTTTGGAGATCATCGCGTTTCCCGGTCTCGTAATTTGTATACCGCGTCAGCGAAGCTTAACACCGCATCGGCGCGCCTTGGAGATGAGGTAACATCGCCTGCCATCTCGCACGCCGCCACGTTTGCCGAAGACGCCGTCACGTGTTGCCGAAGTCCTGGGCTGATCTCATGAGCTTCTCCGTCCTCGCCTCGTTCGGCCGCTGGGCCGCATACTCACTCGCCGTTTGGCTGTGCGCTGTGTCATTACACGCGCACGCTGCGGACGAGAACACGCATTACACCTACACCAATCGGCTGATCGACTCGGCGAATCCGTATCTGCTGCTCCACGCGCACAATCCGGTCGACTGGTATCCGTGGGGTGCCGAGGCAATCGATCGCGCCAGGCGCGAGAACAAGCCGATCTTTTTATCGATCGGCTACAGCACTTGCTACTGGTGTCACGTCGCCGAGCGCACGCTGTTCTCGCGTCCCGAAATCGCCACCCTGATGAACGCATGGTTCATCAACATCAAGGTCGATCGCGAAGAGCGGCCCGACATCGACGCGGTTTATCTGCTTGCAACGCAGCTCATCACCGGCAGCGCGGCCGGCTGGCCGAACAATGTATTTCTGACACCCGACCTGGCGCCGTTTTATGGCGGCGGATATTTCCCCCCGGATGACGACGAGTTCGGCCATCCCGGCTTTCCTGGCATATTGACCGAGCTCCATCAGCAGTGGATCGACCAGCCGGAGCGGCTCAAGCAGCGCGGACAGGGCGTGCTCGATGTGTTGCGTAAACAGCAATCGGATGCGATCGCCGCGCACACCCGCGAGTTCGATCCGACAGCGTGGCTGCGCTCGTCTCGCGCCGCGCTGCTGTCGCGCTTCGATCCGGTGAACGGCGGCATGAGCAGCAGCACGCGGCAGACCACCAAGTTTCCGCAATCTCCCGCGTTGCTGTTGATGTTGCGCGACTACGAGCTGAAGCCCACCCCGGAAACGGCCGCGTTCCTGACCGTCACGCTCGACGCGATGGCTTACGGCGGCATCTACGATCAGCTCGGCGGCGGCTTTCATCGCTATGCGACGGAGCGCACGTGGTCGATCCCGCATTTCGAAAAGATGCTGTACGACAACGCGCAACTGCTCACGGTTTATTCGCGCGCCTGGCGATTGTTCGGCAAGCCGCAGTACAAACGCATCGCCGCGCAGCAGCGCAACTGGCTGGTCACACAGATGATGGCGCCGACCGGGGGCTTCTACACCGCGCTGGACGCCGCGGCCGAGCGCGTCGAAGGCGCGAGCTATATCTGGAGCCGTTCGCAAATCGGCTACGTGCTCGGCGCCGATGCGCAGCCCTTCTTCGACGCGTACACGCTGACGGCACTGCCGGAGATCTATGGCATACCCGAGCCGGAATCCGCGCCGAGTGTTTTGCGCGCCGCGAGCAAAGGCGTGGAATCCGGCGAAGTCGAAAGCCGCATCGCGCGGGTGGAGTCGCAGCGAGCGCGGTTGCTGCAGGCCCGCAGTTCACGTGTGCAGCCCGGCGGCGACGAGAAAATACTCGTTGGCCTGAATGGACTCGCGATCGATGCGCTGATCGAAAGCGACCGTGTGTTCGGTACACGCGAAGAAATTCGGTTTGCCCGGCGCGCTGCGACGACGCTGTGGCAACTCGCATGGGATCCGAAACGGCGAAGGTTGTCGCATCAAATCTATCGCGGTCAGGCCAAAGGCGCGGGGTTTCTGGACGACTACGGGTTGTTCGGGGCGGGCCTGCTCACGGTGTATCAAGCGACGCATGACGACGTCTGGTTGCAGCGTGCGCGGCTGGTTGCCGATGCCATGCTGCGCGAGTTCGATCCTGCGCGCAGCGGCATACTGAAATCGACGCCGTTGAGCGCGACCTCGGCCGCGGACCAAGGCATCCCGTTGATCCTGACTGCGCTGGAACAAGGCGACGACGCGTACCCATCGGGCATTTCCGCGGCGGTGCAATTACTCGCCAGGTTGTCTGCCACGCCGAATGGTAAACGCTACGCGCTCGACGCATCCCGCATCGCGCGCAATGTGCCCGGCCGGCCCGAGCAGTGGCCAGTGCTGATTGCGGCGGTCAATCCGCTCGGCGCGCGGAGTCCATTCGCACCGGCAGTTGCCGAAACTCCTGCCGCGTCGGCGAGCGGCACTGCTGCGCACGTGCGAGCGCGCGGTTTGCTGCGACGAGGTAGAGAGCACGACGAAGTCGTGGTAGTGCTGGCGATCGAGGCGGGCTTCCACATCAACGCCAATCCGGCAAGCTTCGATTTTCTGGTGCCGACCAGCGTGAAAATCCTCGGCGTGAATGCGGTGGAGATGGAATACCCTCCCGCGCAGCCGTTCAAATCCGATTTCGCGCCCGATGTTTTGCAGGTCTACGCGGGCACGGTCACGATCGTCGCGCGAGTCCAGCGTGGTCTGCTCGACCGTGTTCACCCTCTGCGCGCCACCGTCGAGGCCCAGGCTTGCACGCAGAGCATTTGCCTCCCACCCAGCCGCATCGCGTTGACTATCGACCCGGGCAAGTCGAACTGACACCGGCGAGGCGGCACTGACACGAGGGCGGCTACGTACTACACTCGAGTCGAATATTCGCAGTGGCGGCGAGCGCTGATGCCACTGACGTAGCGCACACTGCATCGATGTCGGGATGGCGCCGCAGCGGCGCTCTCGTCACGAGTCGGCGCAGACAAAAACCGGGAGGCGAGAATGAAGCTGGGATTGATCGGGGCGGGCTTCGTGGCGAATTTTCAGGCGGTCGCGCTACAGCAGGTGCGCGGCCTGGACGTTGCCGGCATTCTGCAGCGACGCGGCGCTGAAGCATTGGCGGCGTTCTGCCGAGACCACGGCCTGGGCGATGCAAAGTTGTACAAAACGGTTGCCGAGCTCGCGCAGCACGTCGACGTGCTGGCGTTGTTCGTGCCCAACTACGCGTGCGTCGAAGTCATGGAAGAAATTGTCGCGGCCGTTACAGCCGGCGCACAATTGCGCGGCGTGATCCGCGAAAAACCGCTGGGCCGGAATATGCAAGAAGCCCGGCGCATGAGCGCGCTCGCCAAGCAAGCTGGACTGCTGACGGCGTACTTCGAGAATCAAATCTACATGCGCGCGATTCGCACGCAGCGGGAACAGCTCTTGCCAGTCCAGCGGTCTATGGGGCCGCTGACGTTGACGCGATCGGCAGAAGAACATGGCGGTCCGCACGAGCCGTGGTTCTGGGATCCGTTGCGCCAAGGCGGCGGCGTGCTGCTCGATATGGGGTGTCACAGCATCGCCGTGGGACGCTACGTGTTGACGCCGCCGGGGGAAGATCTGTTGTTTTTGCAGCCGCAATCGGTGACCGCCGATCTGGGTTTGCTGAAATGGGGACAACCCAAGTGGCGTGCCAAGTTGCTGGCAGACCGTGGTGTCGACTACGGCAAAACACCGGCAGAAGACTTCGCCACGGGCATGATCACTTATCGCAATCCGACCACCGGGCAGATGGTGAAGTCGCAATTTACCGACTCCTGGATGTTCGAAAAACAAGGCCTGCGCTTGTTCATGGACGGTATGGGACCCGGCTACGCATTCGAGATCAACACGCTGTTGTCGCCGTTGTCGATTTTCATCGGCGATGTGGCGGCCGAAGCGATCGCCGATCAGGAAACCGCATTGGAAAAAGCGACGGCAAGCCGCGGCCTGCTCGCGGTTCAGTACAACGAAGCAGACCTGTACGGCTACACGGATGAGAATCGCGACATGCTCGCCGCGTTCTCCGCCGGGCGCGATGCGATGCTCAATTGGGATTACGGTGTCGAGGTGATGCGACTGGTCATGGCGAGCTATTTGTCCGCCGAGCGCGGTAAGACGGTAGATCTCACCGACACGGCAACGCTCGCCGAGCTCGAAGACTACGTACCAGCCATCCAGCAAGGCCGCGGCGGGCAACAACTGTTCTAGTGGGATGACGATAAATCGTGAGTAGCAGCGGCACAATTTCCATTCACAAGCTCGGTCGCGCGTTGGGCGCCGAAGTCTCGGGCCTCGACCTGCGCGACCAGAGCGGCGAAGCTTTTCAGGCACTGCGACAAGCGCTGCTCGATCACCTTGTGCTGGTCATTCGCGATCAAAAGCTCGTGCCGGCCGAGTTCCTAGCGCTTGCACGCCAGTTCGGAAACGTCGAACCGCACGCCCTGCCGCAGCACCATCATCCGCAGCACCGCGAGATCGAAGTGCTGTCAAACCGGAGCGCGGAGAGCGGCAAGACGCCTGTGGCGATGGACGTCGCCACCTACTGGCGCTCCGATTATTCGTACCGCGACATTCCCGCCAAAGAAACGCTGCTGCATGCGCTCGAGAGTCCGCCGCACAGCGGGGGCACGGTATTCGCAAACTTATACGACGCGTATAGTTTGCTGCCGGACTTGTTGAAGCGGCGCATCAGCACGCTGCAAGCGATCCACAACTGCGATTACCGCAACCGCATGCAGATCGAGCAGTACGATATCCGCGAGCGCTTGAACGAGCAGCAGCGCGCGCATACGCCTGACGCAATTCATCCTGTCGTGCGTACGCATCCTCTGACGCGTCGTCCCTCGCTCTACGTCAATCCGGCATACGCTACCGGGTTCGTCGGCATGAGCGATCCCGAAAGCGAAGCGCTCAAGGAAATCCTGTTTGAGTACTGCATGCGTGCCGAGCTGCACTACACGCATCGTTGGGCGCAGGGGGACGTAGTGATTTGGGACAACCGCTGCACCATGCACGCAGACTCGAAAGATTTCAGTCCCGACCAGCACCGCACCTTATGGCTGTGCACGGTGCTGGGGGACAAGCCTTACTACATTCCAGCCGGCTAGGTCGCGGCGGTTTGTCGACTGTGCGGCAGCATTACGCCGCGCGGTCGATTGATTCATCGCGCAGCGCGCCGTTACTGCGGCGGAAAGTCGATGCGCTGAATGAACGTCACCTTGCCCTTCTCGTTCTTTACCACGTTGTAGCCGTGCACGGCATCGCCGTTGGGCTCGAAGTTGTAGGTGCCTTCAACGCCTTTCAAACCCTTCGTTGCCAGCAATGCCTTGCGTATGGCTTCGGCGTCGGTGCCCTTCGCGGTTTCGATGGCATGCTTGATCAGATAAACCGCGCCGTACGCCCAGCCCGAATACAGGTCGGGGTCGAGGTTGTATTTCGCGCGATACTTCTTGGCGAATGCTTTGCTCTCGTCGTTTGCATCGACCACGAAATCCGCAACCGTATACGTTCCCCACAACGCTTCACCGGCGAGCTTCATCGCGGTGTCGGTCGTCAGCGCCGCCGATCCGATCCACGGCACGGTAATGCCGAGCTGGCGCAGTTGCTTCGCAAAGATGCCTACATCCGGCGAGTTCGTCATGTAGCTCGCGATCAGATCTGCACCGGACTTCTTGATCGCCAGCACGATAGCGGTAAAGTCCTGCGAGTTGTTGGTGTAACCCTGAATTACCACCGGCTCGACGCCGAGCGCTTTCAACGCATCGACCAGCGCGTTCTTGCCGCCCTGTCCGAACGTATCGGTGGAATGCAGAATTGCGATCTTCTTGCCCTTGAGCGTCTTTACCGCGTACTCGGCCATGACTTTCGACGAGAACAGATCGTTCGGCCGGATGCGGAAAATCCAGGGATTGTTCACGCGCGTGAGACTGGGATCGCTGCCGCCGATGAAATCCGGAATGCGCGCCTTCGCGATCGTCGGCGACGCCGCTTGCACCTGCGTGCTGCGCAGCGGTCCGATCACCGCAACGATGCCGCCCTGGTCGACCAGCTTCGAGTACGCGAGCACGGTTCCCGGATTCGTGCTCTGGTTATCCTCGACGCGCAACTCTAGCGGGCGACCCATGACGCCGCCCGCGGCATTCACTTCTTCGATCGCCAGGCGCACGCCATTCATGGTCAGCACGCCGGCTTCCGCCTGCGGGCCGGTCACTTCGTCGACCAATCCCAGCGTGATCGGATCCGCAGCCTGTGCCGCAAACGGCACTGCCAGTGCCAGCGCCAGCGCTCGCACCGTATTGAAAAACACCGCCATATTCGCTCCTCCTGTTATGTTTTGGTGCCGCACGCGTTGCTCGGCGCTCAGCAGCGGCTATTCTGCCCCAATCGCCGCCGCGACTCCTGCCTCGCATGCTAAAGCTCAGACTTTAGCAACCGATGTTTCCCTGTGCCGCATCGCGATGCATTCCGGCGAATGCGTTTGACAGCGGCCGCCGCGCCGCCTACGCTCGCTTCGCGGTGTCCCTCTCAATCTTGCGCGAGATCATATGAAACGCCTGCTCTGCCTCGGTTTTCTACTCGCTGTTGCTGCATCGGCGGCAGACGCGAAAGTGCTGTACGACGGAACCGCGCTGCCTGACGGTCAAGGCTGGACGACGTTCTTCACCGGCGGCACGCAGACACTCGATCCGGCCGGATTCGTTGCGGTCAACACGACTGGGAGCCTGCTTTTCCAAGGCGGTTTTGGTCAGCAGGACGCTTTGCTGAACAGTACGAAAGGCTTCACGCTGCAGTTCAGTTCGCAGGTCTTGCAGGAAGCGCACAGTGCCGCGAACAACCGCAGCGGCTTCAGCTTGATCGTCACCGATCAAAATGCGGTGGGTATCGAGATCGGCTTTTGGCAGGACACCGTCTGGGCGCAGAACTTGGGATTCACGCAAGGCGAGAAGGTCGCGTTCGACACGACGGCGCTGACCGACTATGCGCTGACTATAGTCGGCAATCATTACTCGCTCACGGCAGGCAACGGAGCCAACGCGAAAACGCTCAGCGGGTCGACGCGCGCGTATGGCGCGCAACCCGGCACCCCCGCGATCTATGACACGACAGCCGGTTTGTTCTTCGGCGACGACACAACGTCTGCAGCGGCGCGTTTCAATCTGAGATCCGTCTCGGTAATCGCAGTACCGGAACCAAGCAGTGCAATGATTCTCGTTGGCGCGCTGCTTACCATGATCGTCGTCTCTGTCGCTCGCAGACGGCAACGCTGAGCACAACGCCGCGAATAACGCTCGGGATTAAATTTTGCTTTTAAGTTCGCATACTCTTGCGTTAGGCGAACCGCTCATGTCCTGGATTTTTTCTGCGTCGCACTTCGTTTCTCCCGTTCGATTAGCCATCGGTGCATGTTGCCTCATCGCTGGAGCGTACTCCGCTTTCGCGCAGACAACGGACACGACCCCCGAGCAATCCGCTGCACCCGCGGGTAAATGGCAGGTGTATCGGAACGATCGCTATGCGTTCGAATTTTCCTATCCGCCTGACGGCCACTTGAAAGTGGTTCGCGACGGACGTCGGCAGCATCTGCACATTCAGAATTACGTCGCCTCGGCGGACCATGAATATGCGGCCGAGGACGGCGAATACGACGTAGATCTGTTTATCTTCGATCTCGGCTTAGGGCAGAAATCGCCGGAACGTTGCGCAGAATCGGTCCACGATGGTCGCAGCGTCAAAGTCGGAAAAGTCGCTGGCTTGCGCGGCGTCACCGATGAAACCGACGATGGCCGCACACCGCAGGCGCTTTGCGTGGAAAGCAGAAAGCTGAAGGTGCTCGTGGTTGGGTCCGAGGCCGATCCGCTCGGCGAGACGATCGACAGTATCATCAAATCGGTTCGCTTCGGCGGCTAGCCGCTCAGTCTTCGCGCCGCGTCACCGAGACGCGGCGATCCTCAAGACCCTCGACAGGCAACGCCTGCGTGTCTCGCTGCGCACTTGCCATCGCCCACCCAATCGCATTTCTCGCAGCAGCTCGCACGGCTATACGCCAACCGACACGCTCCCAATCGCCCGGCTCGTCCCAGGGCCCGGGCTTAAGTTAACGTCATCCGGGTCGATGTGTGGGGGGAACTCGAAGCGAGACTGTTTATGCGGCTTACCGTTATTGGAGCAATGCTCTTGTTGACCGCCGGCGCGAACGCGCAGGGCTTGAATTGTCCAGGCTTCGATCTCGGCAAGGCCTCGCGCAAGCAAGTGCTGGATTACCTCGCCGCATCGGACGCACGTTACACGGAGAATACCGACGGGCTCAAGTGCAAGGCGAAGAGCACTGTCATCACCACCGGCGACGCATTGACCTGCGATTTGCTGCCGTCTCGTCCCGTTGCGAGCGGCGTCATGATCGCGCAGCCATCCGGCAAAGTGATCGCCGTGACCTACGTCTTCCCATACGACGTCGGACTGCATGAGCGGATCCAGCAACAGCTGCGAGGTAGATTCGAGCCGATCGATCCTGCACAGACGCCTCGGCAGCTGCTCGATCTAGTCGCGCGGGGCGAGCTTGCGGCGGCGTATCGCGCCCCGAATCAGTTGATCTGGGTAACCAGACCGCCTGCCGCGATCACCGAGGGCGGCGCCTCCACGGTCGTCTTCGCCGCGCAAAAATTCATCGACCTCGCTCGCACGGATCCGCGCCGGTGTCAGTGATAATGATCCTGCTCAAGATCATCGCGGCTGGCGCGATCATCGCGGGCGCTTTCGCCGCTTTCTATCGCATTCAACGCGAGATCAGGGATAGCGGCACCGGCTCGAGCGGGCACGGCCGCGAATCCGATCGGCAGAGCCGCGCGGAGCTCGATGCATTCATCGCCTCCTACCGCAGCGGTCACGCGGCGGCGTCTACCACCGACGGCGCAGTGCCGGCACTCAGTACCGCGACAATCACGCCTCCGGCATCCGCTGCAACGTGGACGGCGCGGCCTGCGTTCTTAACCGGTCCGGGGAAGTTGATCTATTTGCTCATGCGAGCAGGACTGCCCGATCATCACGTGTTCGCCAACACGCGTACGGTCGAGCTAATCGATCTGCCCGTGTCCAATGCTTTGGCGCAATCGCGAATCGACCTGGTGGTTTGCAACAGCGATCTCAAGATCGTCGCCGCGATCGACGTCGCCGATGGTGCGGACGGCGGCAACGCGCTGGAGCAGGAGAAACAGCGCCGCATCGGCGCTGCCGGAATTCGCTACGTGCGCTTGTCGCGCAGCAATTTTCCCAAGCCCGCGCAAGTCAGACAGCTCGTTTATCCCGAGTCCGCAAAGGTCGAGTAGTCTTCGCTCTGGTCCTCCAACTTCCAATCGCTATCTTTCCAATCGCATCGTCCCCAACCGCGACGCAATCGCTCACGTCCACGGATCGTAAGTGCCAAAACTCCAGATGTGGCCCTCGATATCCAGGCATGAGTAGCCGCGGCCACCGTAGTCCTGGTCTTTGATAGCCATCACGACCGCCGCGCCCGCGGCGACAGCGCGCGCGTAGTGGACATCGGCGTCATCGACAATGACATAGACGCCTGCCGTCCCGGCGCCGCCCAGATCTTTCGGTGTCTTCACCCAATTGCCGAATTCCGATTCGTTGGTGGCCGAGCCGAGCATGATCATCCCGTTACCGAAGTTGAGCTGAGCATGCGCAATCGTGTCGTTCGGCCCTGGCACGATGAGCTGTCGCTCGAATCCAAACGCTGAGCAAAGCCAATCGATCGCTGCAATGGCATCTTTGTAACGCAAGGTCGGGACGATCGTCGCGACGGTGTCTTTCGCGTTGCCGCTCATGCTGATCTCCATCTTAGTTTCGCCGGTCGAGTTCATTTGGCCGGTCTCAAAGGCGCGGCTCCGGATTATCAACAACCGCGAGCCGCACGATCCATAGCCGCTCTATCGAGCAGGCGCGACCGGCTGGTTTCAGGTCCGGTACCAAAGGGGCCGATCCGGCTGACAGATCCGCGGAATCTCTACACACGCTTTCGTCATACATTAAACTACCGCCACGTCGTCAACACAGCAGCACTCGAGCATCACATGAGGCAAGACCCGCGCTTTCCGAATCTCTTCATTCTCGATCATCCGCTGATCCAGCATAAGCTTACGCACATGCGCGACAAGACATCGTCGACGCGAACGTTTCGCGAGCTGTTGCGTGAGATCACCCTGCTGATGGGCTATGAAGTCACCCGCAGCGTACCGTTGACCACGCGGACGATCGAAACGCCGTTGACGACCATGGAGGCGCCGGTCATCGCGGGCCGGAAGCTGGCGGTCGTGCCGATCCTGCGCGCGGGCATCGTGATGGCGGAAGGACTGCTCGAATTGATCCCGTCGGCGCGAGTCGGCCACATCGGGTTGTACCGCGACGAGAATCATCGTCCGGTCGAGTACGTGGTGCGCCTGCCTGAAGTCGACGGCCGCCACTTCATCGTCTGCGATCCGATGGTGGGAACCGGCTACTCGGCCGTGCATGCGGTGCAGGTACTGAAGAAGAACGGCGTACCGGCGAAGTCGATCGTGTTTCTTGCGCTAGTGGCCGCGCCCGAGGGCATCGAGGTGTATCAGCGCGCGCATCCCGATGTGCCGATGTTCGTCGGCGCGCTCGACGATCGCCTGAACGAGCACGATTACATCGTCCCGGGATTGGGCGATGCCGGTGATCGGTTGTTCGGAACCAAGAACTAGCCGATCGGTTGTTCGGGACCAAGAACTAGCCGATCGCTTGTTCGGAACCAAGAACTAGAGGTCGCGAAGCGCACGCACGCCGTCGCCGCGCGTGCGTCAACGCAGCACGGCGATTGCAAATTTCCAACCACTTCGAGCAATTATTCTGTAAACTGCCGCTTGTGCGTCGCATCACGTAAATAGCACACTTCGCATCACACCGTAACCGGTTACGACTAAAGCCCCCCTGCCTCCTGGTGTTGTACTTCGAACACCGTCCCGGCACGAAGCTTATTGTGCCGAAATCTCTCAGATCGCTCTGTTAGCTTGTTTGTCGGTTGATGCTGCAATTCTCGCGTCCTTGGCAGCGCTTGCGCCATGACGCTGCACGTTCATCTCAACACAAGGAAGCCAATGAATTTCGAACAACTCGGCCTGCACGCTGGAATTTTGAAAGCCCTGACCGACGCGGGCTATCAGACCCCGACGCCGGTGCAGTTGCAGACCATACCGGCCGCCCTGGAAGGACGCGATCTGATGGTCTCGTCCCAGACCGGCTCCGGTAAAACCGCCGCATTCATGTTGCCTGCGATCCACATGTTCGCCACGCGCGACCAGACGCAGAGCACGCGAAACCCCGCGAACAGCCAGCGCCGCGATCGCGCACGCTTTCAACCCGCTCAACCGAAAATGCTGGTATTGACGCCAACGCGCGAACTGGCATTGCAAGTCACCACCGCCACCGAGAAATACGGCCTGCACGTCAGGCGTGTGAAAGCCGTCTCGATACTCGGCGGCATGCCGTACCCGAAACAGATGCAGCTGCTCGCGATGAACCCCGAAATTCTAGTCGCGACGCCCGGCCGTCTGCTCGAT
>JBBRGM010000075.1:0-13483 GCA_038240725.1 Burkholderiales bacterium
AGCGATCTGTTCGCGTCGATCCAATCCAGCGCGGAAACCGGCAAAGAGCTCCGTGAGATCTATCAGAACGCATACAGCCAGCTCAAGCCGAAATACGGTCACTGGGTGATCTTCGATCACTGCATGCCGTTCGATGTGAGCCGCGCATTCGACGAAGCGACGCAGTACGCCGATCCTCGCGTCTGGACCGCGCAGCGCGATAAGGATCTGTGGCAGGCGCTCGAGGGTTAGCGCGATGCGCGGGGGCAGCGCGAAAGGCTCGCTGACCGCCGACTCCGAGATCGCGTCGCAATCGAACGCGCTGTCCTACCAATCCGGATTCGGCAACGAATTCGCCACCGAAGCGTTAGCCGGCGCGCTACCCGCGGGTCAGAATTCTCCGCAGCAGGTGCCGTACGGGCTGTATGCCGAGCAGCTATCCGGTACGGCATTCACGGCGCCGCGCGCGTCGAACCGGCGTTCCTGGCTGTATCGCATTCGGCCCGCCGCGGTGCACCGACCATTTCAGCGCCGCGATAACGGACGACTGGTGAGCCGCTTCGACGAGGTCGTCACGCCGCCGAATCAATTACGTTGGGATCCGCTGCCGATGCCGAGCGAGCCGACGGATTTCGTCGACGGTCTCGTCACCATGGTCGGCAACGGTGAGCCGCGTGCGCAGACCGGTTGCGCCGTGCACGTGTACGCAGCAAGCCGCTCGATGGCGGATCGTTTTTTCTACAATGCGGATGGCGAGTTGCTGATCGTTCCACAGCACGGCCGGCTCACCATCGCGACAGAGCTCGGCACACTGGAAGTCGAGCCGCAGGAAATCGCCGTTATCCCGCGAGGCGTCCGCTTTCGCGTGGCGTTACCGGACGGCACTGCGCGCGGGTACGTCTGCGAGAACTACGGTGCGCTGCTGCGCTTGCCCGACCTCGGACCGATCGGTTCCAACGGGCTGGCGAACTCACGCGATTTTCTAACGCCGAATGCGCGCTACGAAGATCGCGAAGGGCGCTTCGAGCTGATCGCCAAATTCATGGGACATTTGTGGACGGCAGAGATCGGACACTCGCCGCTGGACGTCGTCGCCTGGCACGGCAATTACGCGCCGTACAAATACGATCTGCGCCGCTTCAATACGATCGGCTCGATCAGCTACGATCATCCCGATCCGTCGATTTTTCTGGTGTTGCAATCGCAGAGCGATACGCCCGGCGTCGACAATGTCGACTTCGTGATCTTTCCGCCGCGCTGGCTGACGATGGAAAACACGTTTCGTCCACCGTGGTTTCACCGCAACGTCGCGAGCGAGTTCATGGGATTGGTGCACGGCGCCTACGATGCAAAGGCAGAAGGCTTCGTGCCGGGCGGGGCGAGCTTGCACAACAGCATGAGCGGCCATGGACCGGATGCGGCGAGCTTCGACAAAGCGGTGAATGCAGATACGTCGAAGCCGCAGAAGATTGCTGACACGCTGGCGTTTATGTTCGAGACGCGCAACGTGCTGCATCCGACGCAGCACGCGCTGGGGTCAGCGCAGTTGCAAAGCGATTACTTCGAGTGCTGGCAGGGCTTGGGAAAGCGGTTTAGCAAGGCGACGTAGATCGGAGTGCTGACGATCGCACCAGATCACTCCGATAGCCTGTTCGAGATGTCGAAATGAGCTAGGGAAGCTCTGAACAAGTCTTGCGACGCGCGTTGCGGTCAGGTGCGGATGGATGCGAGGCGTCGCGGCGAAGCCAAGGTAGGTACCTTGGCGAGGAGCGCAACGATGGAGACGCCGCACCTGACGCAACCCGATAATCCGTCGTCTCTATAGAGGGACCCGGGGTGATTTGGGCCGATGGCCGCGTGCGCTCCTCCTGGTGTAGGCGGGCTACACGGCGTCCTCGCCCTCTTGCCCTCGGCCCAAATCACCCCGGTCGCGCACGCAAGACTTGTTCAGAGCTTCCCTAGATCTTTCCGAGCAGGAACAAGATCAGAATGATCACCAGCACCAATCCGATACCGCCGCTCGGGCCGTAACCCCAGCTTCTGCTGTGGCCCCAAGTCGGTATCGCGCCTACAAGCGCCAGCACCAGCACTATCACTACGATTAGAGTAATACTCATTTCGCTTCTCCTCGTTTTATATCTCTCGGGCGAACGGTCGGCAGATACCTAAAGGTTACCCCGCCAGCATACTCCGACCGCACTTGCGCTACGGTAGTTCAGTTCGAACGTGGCGCCTACACGGAATACCTAAGGTGCAGCTCGACAGGTCAGTCGACGAATCCCTTGTCGGGCCGCATGGTGAACGCCAGAGCCGCGCCGGCAGCGAGCAGGCAGATCGACCCGACGAACGGTAACTCCCAATTACCGGTGCGGTCAATGATGTAGCCGAAGACGAGCGGTGAGACGATCGCGGCGAGCGCCGAACCGGTGTTCATCAGTCCCGCGGCGGTGCCCGAATACTGTGGCGCGATATCCATTGGGATCGACCACATCGGCCCGATCACCAGCTCGGCGAAGAAGAATGCCGCACTTAAGCACAATGCGATCGTGATCAGATCGCGAGTGAACAGCACCGGTAGCAGCGACAAGAATGAGCCCACAAAGCCGACGATGATGACCGAGAGCCGTGCGAATCGAACGTTGCCGGTCTTGTGCATGATCCGATCGCTCGCGCCGCCGCCCACGGTGTCGCCGATGACGCCTGCAAAGAAAACGCCGGAAGCAAACAAAGCAGAGCTCTTGAGGTCGAGCTGATGGCTGTGGAGAAAATACGATGGCAGCCAATTCAGATACAGCCACAAGGTCCAGCCGTAGCAGAAGTAGACGACGGCCACCGGCAGCATGCGCCGAGTTAAACGCTTCCACGGGACCGCTGACTTGATCTGTTTCGCGTCGGACACCGGCAGCATATCGAGATCGCGCTGCGTAACGCCGGCGTGATCTCGCGGATTGTCGCGGTAGTACCAGAACCAGATCACCACCCAGACGAAGCTGATTGCGCCGAGCACGACGAACGAGCCGCGCCAGGTGAAGATCGCCATCAGCGATGCCACCAGCGGCGGCGCGACGGCGTTGCCGAAGCGTGCGAATGAATGGGTGATGCCTTGCGCGAAGCCGCGGCGCTTGACCGCCACCCAGCTTTGCATTGCGCGTGTCGCGGTGGGAAAGGTCGCGCCTTCGCCCAAGCCGAGCAAGAGGCGGAAAATAAATAGCGATACGAGGCCGGTCGCGAACCCGGTCAAGATCGTCGCGGTCGCCCAGATGCCGCCGCAGATCAGCAAGGTCTTGCGCGGTCCCAGCCGGTCGCCGAGCCAGCCGCCGAAGATCTGCAGCAGAAGGTAAGGGTAGGCAAATGCGGAGAACACGAGCCCGAGCTGGGTGTTGGAAAGCTTGAACTCGCCTTTGATCGCGCTCGCCGCGGTGGCGATGTTGACGCGGTCGATGTAGGTGATGAGATACATCATGCACAGCATCAGTAGTACGATGCCGGGCGCGCCGAGACGTCGTTTGTTGAGCATGCGATCGTTGAGCGATGTCGTCAGTTTGGATTTGAGTGCGGCGAACCCTTGGATTTTCGTCCGCGTCGAAACCTTCGTGCGCGTCGATACCAAGGGCGCGCTGCAGTCTAACCGATCGCAATTGCCGGCAACAATGCGCGCTCGCCGCGGCACGATGCAGAGTCGACATCGATCGATGCTGCACTCAGAAGGAAATGAACCGATGGGTGACACCCAGTCAGCGCCGGCAACGAAATCCGGCGCACTCGCCGATCACGGTTATTTTTTCGTCGGCGGCCGCTACGTCAACATCGGCGAGCGTCAGTTGATGGCGGGGCAGATGTACGTGCAATACCTGGTGCCGCTCGAAGTCCGGCAGCCTCACCCAATCGTACTCATTCATGGCACCGCGCAGACCGGCAGCAATTTTCTCGGCACGCCCGATGGCCGTCCGGGCTGGGCGCACAACCTCGCTGCGCTGGGCTATCGCGTGTATGTAGTCGATCAAGTGGGCCGCGGTCGCTCGGGCTCGTTCCCCGACATCTACGGTCCGTATGCGCGTTCGGCCGCGAAGGATCTGGAGCTGCTGAACACCGCGCAGGAGCTACATACACTATTTCCGCAGGCGCACTTGCACACGCAGTGGCCGGGTGGTCCGGGCAGACCCGGCAACGCCGCGTTCGACCAGATGTTCGCGCAGCAAGTCGAGTTCATCGCCAGCGCCGCACGCACCGAGGAACTGATGTTTCCGGCGCTGGAAGCGCTACTCGAAAAAATCGGGCCGGCGATTCTGCTCACGCACTCACAAGCCGGCGTGTTCGGCTGGAAGATCGCAGACGCGTGCCCGGATCTCGTGAAAGCGCATATCGCTGTAGAACCCAACGGCCCGCCGTTCTACGATGTCAGCTTTCACGGTGGCGAGATTTGGTACAAATACGGCGAGCAGCGTGTCCGCCCGTGGGGCATCACGCGCGTTCCGTTGGCGTTCGATCCGCCGATCAGCGATGCGTCCGAGCTCGCTGTGCGTCAGCAGGAGACTGCGGACGGCCCTGGTCTGATCAAGGGATGGCTGCAAACAGAACCGGCTCGCCAGTTGCCGCGGATGCAACGCGTGCCGAGCGCGATCATCACCGGCGAAGCGTCGTTTCGCGCGACGATGGATCACTGCACATCGAAATTTCTAGCGCAGGCCGGTGTGGTGCATACGCATATCCGATTGGAAAACGAGAACGTGCGCGGCAACGGACATATGATGATGCTGGAGCAGAACAGCGCCGAGATTCCTCCGGTGATCGACCAATGGATACAGAGAAGCGTATTGCACCGATGATCATTCGCGTTCTCTTCGCGCTGCTCCTGACGCTGAGCTCACTGATGGCGAGCGCGGGTTCGCTGCTGCTCATCAACGCGCACCTGGTCGACCCGGCGCTGAAAACGCAAACCATCGGCCACGTGCTGATCGACGGCGACAAAGTCGTCGATGTGCTGAAAGAAATTCCTACGAATTTCACCGGCGAGACGGTGGATCTCACCGGCAAATACCTCATCCCCGGGCTGGTCGACGCTCACGTTCATTCCGAAGGCAATCGCGATTCGGAATTCGGCAAGGGCGAGGACTTCGGACCGGAAGAAACGGCGCGGCGCATGTTGTACGCCGGCGTGACGGCGTACCTCGATCTCGGTCTGGATGCAGACAGCGTGTTCGCCGCGCGCCGGAAGCTACGTGCTCACGAAATATTCGGTGCGGATCTGTACGCCGTCGGTCCGGTGATCATTGGCCGCGCGCGGACAGGCACTTCGGGCGGCGCGATCGGTGTGACCACACCGGACGAAGCGCGCGCTGCGCTCGACCGCCTGGCGCTACAGCATCCCGACCTGGTGAAGCTGATCTTCGATTGGGCCAACGGAAAAAACACGATGAGCGCCGGAGTCATGCGGGAGTTGATCGCGCACGCGCGCAAGCTCGGCCTGAAAACCGTCGTGCACATCGGCAATTGGGAAAACGGCCGGCTCGCGGCCGAAGCCGGCCCGACCGCTATCACGCATCTAGATGACAACGCCGTGATTCCCGAGGGCGTTGCGAAAGCGATGGGCGCCAAGCATATCTATTCGATTCCGACGATGGCGGTGCAGCAGGACTTTCTCGATATTCTCGGGGACCACCGGCTGCTCGATCGTCCGCTGTTGCGCGAAATGGTCAGCGAGCCGGTGATTGCGAGCTATCGGCGCCTCGATCCGAAGGCGGACGCCGATTGCATAACCTGCCGATGGCAGCGGGAAGGGCGCAAATACTATGGCGTATCGCTGCAGCGATTGCTACGTGCGGGCGTGCCGATCGTCGCCGGTTCCGATACCGGCAATCTCGGCACGTTTCAGGGTTACTCGCTCCACCGCGAAATCGAGATCCTGCGCGACTGGGGCCTGAGCAACTGGGATGCGCTCGCCTCTGCCACGACGAACGCGTACGCGCTGCTCGGCTTGAACATGGGATTTAAGCGCGGCGCCGACGCCAGCTTCGTCGTGCTGAACGCATCGCCGGTTGCAGACGTTGCGAATACGCAGACGATCCACGGCGTGTTGTTTCACGGCGAATGGGTCGACCGGGCGGCGCTGCGCAAGCCGCTGCCCTGAGGCTTGCGAATCGTCGGCACCGCCGAGCTTTACTTAAACGGCAGCGCGTCGCCGAGCTTGCGTTTCAAACGATCTTGAATCCATTTGCGGTCGATCCACTCGATCGGGCTAACCGGCAAACCGTCCAGCAGCACGGCAAAATGGAGATGATCGCCCCCGGCGAGACCGGTGGCACCGGTGCGGCCGACCGGCTGTCCGCGCTTTACCTTGTCGCCGACTTTCACATCGATCGACGACAGATGACCGTACAGCGTCTGCAAGCCATAGCCGTGGTCGATTACGACGCAGTTACCGTAGATGCCGAGATAACTTGCGTACGCGATCACGCCGTCGTTCGCCGCCGGAATCGGTGCGGCATGCACCGATGCCATGTCGAGGCCGAGGTGATCTTGCTGATCCACCGTGCGAGCTTGATAAATGTACGAGCGACGATCGGCAAACGTCGCTTTGATCGCGGTGTTGACCATCGGCAGAAACGGCTCGCGCCAGAGAAATGCCGGCTCGCTTTTCGCAGCCAGGTCGATCAGGAACGCTTCGTTCTTTTTGCGCAGATCGCGATTGATCTGCAGATAATTCTCGAGCGGGCTGCCCTTGTCGGTGAGCTCAGGGGTGTGGCTGAGAATTTCGGAAGTTACTTTCTGCATGAACGCGTCGTTCAAATTGATCGTGTCCCGGTGCAGCGGCTTGGCGAAAAACTTGTCGACGAACTTCGCCGACGCTTCGTTCCCGGCATCGTCTTGCGCGATGACGCGAACGTTGGCCGCGTCATCCATGTCGTAGGCAACGGCGAATAGCGCGAAGCGATCGTGCGGTCCGCCGCCCGGCAATGGTTGACCGGGAAAAAATCGCGTTCCTGCCTGTACGCCATCGCGCACAGCGCTGTCGCCGGTGCGATAGACCACGACTTCGGACCCGCCTTGATTGACGTAAGTGAACGTGGATTGAACCTGGACTGTCGGCGGCGTCAAGCGCACCGGTAGTTCTATCTGCGCGACCACCGGTTCGCCTGCGCGCAGCCAGGAACGGGCGCGACCCGCCGTCACGCGAATGGTGGCGGTGCCGGGCTTGAGATCGGGAATGGTGTCTTTGCCGACTACGACATTCAATTCTTCGCTTGCGGTGCCCTTGCGCCAGAACGCCCACGCGGGCACCGGTTCGTGCGTCGACTCGGCCAGCGTTTTCACGTGGTCGCCTTGCACGAGCTCGACTTTCACGGTCGATACGCCACGCTTGGGCTCCGACACCCGCACCGTAATCGGCGTCTTTTTGCCGATGACCTTGGCGCCCGGCTGAATTGCAATCTCAGGCGGTGGGCCGACCCACAGGCCGATGAATGCCGCGCCGCCGATCGCCGCAACCACAATCAGCAAGAGAAGCAGCTTGCGCAAGCCGCCACCGTCGTTTCTGTACGCCATAGTCTTCGTCTACCCCTATTGTGCAAATGCGGACGGCGATGCAGTCCGCGTGTGATCGATTGGTCGCCGCCGGGCCGGCGTCCGACTAGCTGCGATTTCCCTGCTGGCGCTCGCCGCCGGCAACTCGAACGAGGGCCAAGTTGCGGAACAATCGCCGGGAGGGTTTTACTCCGAAAACCGTCGCTGTGCATCTTCTCGTGCAACGGCTACGTAACCGGTGTGTCCAAGTCACCAATTCGGTTTCACTACTTCACGAGCGTGTTCATGCAAAAGGCAGTTGTCGGTTTAGTTCTGTTCATCAGTATTCTCGCGGGCTGCGCGACGCACTCCGGCGAGCCGTCCGCGGCCGTACAGCCGGTACGCGAAACGCACGGCTACATGGTCGAGAAGGCCGTTATCTACACGCCGCCGGCCTGGCCGCAGCCGTTGCCGGCGGATATCTATCGCCCAGAAGGCGCCGGCCCATTTCCGGGCGTGCTGATGGTGCACGGCGGCGGCTGGCACGAAGGCAGGCGCAAGCATATGGGACGCTTTTCGAAGACGCTCGCGCGTCGCGGTTACGTCGTGGTCAACATCGACTATCGATTGGCGCCGCAATCGCATTTTCCTGCGCAGATCGAGGATCTGCGCGAAGCGGTACGCTGGATGCGCACAAACGCGGCGTCGCTCAAATTGGATCCTACCCGTATCGGCGCGTGGGGCTATTCCGCGGGGGCCGAACTGGTCGCATTGCTCGGGAATAACAATGAAGGTCCGGATGCGCGGGTGTCGGCAGTCGTGGCCGGCGGCCTTCCGGCGGATTTCAGCCAGTATCCCGACAGTCCGCTCATTCGCGATTTCATCGGCGCCACGCCGGCGCAAAATCCGCAGGCGTGGGCGCAGGCTTCGCCGGTGCGCTGGGTCAGCGCCGATAATGCGCCCATGTTCATCTATCACGGTACCTGGGACACGACCGTGGTAGTCGACAACGCAACCGCGATGAAAACGGCGCTCGACGCGGCCGGTGTTCCGGCCGAGCTCTACCTCGTTCACGGCGTCGGCCACGTCGCCATGTTTCTGCTTGGATTCGGCGCCAACGGTGCTGCGGTCGATTTTCTCGACCGCAGCTTGAAGTAATCGCAGGGGCGCCGGCCCGCTGAAATCGAAGGTCGCGCGTGTATCTAGTGAAGCTCTGAACACGTCTTGCGTGCGCGACCGGGGTGAGTTTGGGCCGAGGGCAAGAGGGCGAGGACGCCGTGTAGCCCGCCTACACCAGGAGGAGCGCACGCGGCCCTCGGCCCAAATCACCCCGGTCCCTCTATAGAGACGACAGATTATTGGGTTGTGTCAGGTGCGGCGTCTGCATCGTTGCGCTCCACGCCCAGGTACCTACCTTGGCTTCGTCGCGATGCCTCGCATCCATCCGCACCTGACGCAACGCGCGTCGCAAGACTTGTTCAGAGCTTCCCTAGAATGAACCTTGTCGCATGCATCTACGACGCGCGTGCCGGTAAGGTCTACAAATACGCGGCATGCATTTTCATAACGCGCTGAAAACGCTAACGCACGGAGTGGCATACGGCTTGCGCAAATACGAGGCGCAGACTAGGCTATTCGGGCGCAAGCTTTCATGCGGACGATTAGAACCGCACCGAACCGAAGGAGAACACCATGTCGAGACAACGAAACATTTTGGGGAACACATTGGGGAACACATTGGCTGCCGGGATATTTGCACTGGCAGCGGGCACTGTCGCGATGCAGGCTGCGTTTGCCGACAGCAACGATTCGGCGAATAACGCCGCGCAGGAAAACTATCAAGTCGCACAGAAGAAGTGCAATGCGATGAGTGCCGATGCACGCGACCCCTGCCTGCAGAAGGCGAAGTCGGTTTATGAAGGCGCTACTGCAGGGTGCGACGGATTGTCCGATTCCGCCAAACGCAAATGCGACGCCGATACGCAGGCCAAGCAGCAGTCCGAATCGGCGCAACCCGCACAGTCGGTTACTGGCACCACCAGCGCACCTGGGACGACACCGAACGATCCGCCGCGGTAGAGCGTGCTTTGAGCGTGCGCGCGAGCCCGTCCCAGCGCTCGCGGGTACCGCGACGGTGGCGGCCTGACCCTTCATCGGTGAATCTCGCGCTTCGTCGATAACCATCAGGCTCGTCGCCCGCGAGCCTACACGACGGCGCGGGTGCTATACCCCTGCGCCGTGCGTCCGCCGCAATCCTACAACTCAATCAGCGCTTGCCCTACAGAGGCGGCCGTTGAGTCGGACTACACTCACCCATCACTCCGCGCCTCTAACGCGCCTCCATTGCATCTCGCGCTATCGACGATAGCGGCTCCGACAAGGAACCTGACGTTATGCCAACACTAAGGCGAGAGTTTCTCAAAACGGTGTCGAGCTCGGGACTGGTCATTGGTATTGCTTCCGCCGTCGGCCCGATCGGTTCGGTCTGGCCCGCAGACACCTCGGAAAATGCCACGCAGTCCGATCTCGCAACGCCAGCCACTACAAAGAGCGGTGACATGCAATATAGAACGCTGGGGCGTACCGGCGAAAAAGTCTCCATCGTCGGCGTGGGCGGCTCGCATATCGGCAAGCAGAAAGACGAGAAGGAGAGCATTGCCATCATCCGTGGCGCCATCGATCATGGCATCACGTTCATGGATAACTCGTGGGATTACAACGATGGCAAGAGCGAAGAGCGCATGGGCAAGGCACTGCGAGACGGCTACCGCAATAAAGTGTTCCTGATGACGAAGGTCGATGGGCGCACCAAAGCGTCTTGCGCTAAACAGATCGACGAGTCGCTGAAGCGGCTCGAGACCGATCGTGTCGATCTGATGCAATTTCACGAAATCATTCGCATGGAAGATCCGGATCGCATCTTCGAGAAAGGCGGCGCGCTGGAAGCGATGCTGTCAGCGCAGAAGGCCGGCAAAGTGCGCTATATCGGGTTTACCGGACATAAGGATCCGGCGGTACACCTGCGCATGCTCGAAGTCGCCGGCAAGCACGACTTTCGTTTCGACGCGGTGCAGATGCCGCTGAATGTAATGGATGCGCATTTCCGCAGCTTTCAGCATTCCGTGCTGCCGGTGCTGGTAAGAGATGGCATCGGGGTCATCGGCATGAAGAGCATGGGCGCCAACATCATCTTGAAGAGCAAAGTCGTGCAGCCGATCGAGTGTCTGCACTACGCGATGAATCTGCCGACATCGACTGTGGTCACCGGCATCGACAGTATGCCGATTTTGGACCAGGCGATTCAAGCGGCGAACAACTTCGCGCCGATGAGTCAGGAGCAAGTCGCGGCATTGCTTGCGCGTACGCGCGACGTCGCCGCCGCCGGTGAGTTCGAGCGCTTCAAGACCTCGAACATGTTCGATGCGACCGCGCAGCATCCGGAATGGCTGGGCTGACGTCATGACAGTCGATCTGTTGCACCGACGACAAATGCAGTTCGACACCGAAGGCGCCGACTTCGAGAATGCAACGCGGGCCGACGATGGCTCGTGGCAACTCGGCGAATCTTTAGCTTCGCCGAATAGCAATTTGTCGCACGGTAGCCAGCCGGAGCCGATCGGCGTCGGCACAGCGGCGCCCGATTTCGCATTCGCTGCAGCCGATGGTCGTCGATTGCGTCTGCACGATTTTCGCGGGCAGCCGGTGCTGTTGGCATTTTTTCCGCCCGACTGGGATCCCGCGCGTGCGCATCAGCTCTCGCTTTACAACCAGATTTTGCAGCGTGTGCCCGGCGGCCAGGTGCTTGGGATCGCCCAGGATGAGTTCTGGTGCGAGATCAGCGTCGAGGACGAGGACGATGCTCTCCACTATCCATTGCTGCAGGGGCTTTCTTCGAACGATGAGGCTGCACAACGCTTCGGCATCGAAGGCGTGCAAGCGGTGTTTCTTATCGACGGCGAGGGCATCGTGCGCTGGCGGCACGTCGGCGATGCCAGCGTGCGTCCGGTGGTCGATCAACTCTGGGCAACTATCAGCGCGTCCGGTGGCACAGCACCGCGCATATCGCGCCGCAATTTTCTGGTCGCGTCACTTGCCGTCTGCGTTGCGTTTGCTCTGCATCCGCGCGTCAGTCGCGCAGCCGGCGATCCGAGCACGAGCGGGGCGGCCAATGCGGTGTCGCCCGAGTCGCGCTCCGTCGTGCTCAACATTAATGGCACCGACTATCCGACCTTGATCGAGCCGCGCGTCACGCTGCTCGACGCGCTGCGCGAGCGGATCGGTTTGATCGGCACCAAAAAAGGTTGCGATCACGGGCAGTGCGGCGCGTGTACGGTGCACGTCGATGGCCGGCGCGTGAATGCGTGCCTGACCTTGGCGATGCAGGTGGAAGGGGCGAAGATCGTTACCATCGAAGGACTCGTCAACGGCAGGCAACTGCATCCGGTGCAAGCCGCGTTTATCAAGCATGACGGCTTTCAATGCGGTTACTGCACGCCCGGCCAGATCATGTCGGCGGTGTCTTGCATCGCCGAAGGTCACGCCGGCAGCGACAGTGAGGTGCGCGAGTGGATGAGCGGGAATCTATGCCGCTGCGGCGCCTACAACGGAATCGTCGAGTCGGTGCGCGATGCGAAGGCACTGATGGCGGGTGCGCATGCGGCTGAACAGACCGCGATCGACGCCCCGCAATCGGCAGTCGTGCGAACGGCATAGGAGGGGATCGTGCAGCCATTCGACTACATTCGTCCAAGCAGCATCGAAGATGCGGTGCGCGAGAAGGCGCGCAATCCCGCGGCGCAGTTTCTCGGTGGTGGCACCAATCTGGTGGATCTGATGAAGTACGACGTCGCGCGGCCGGCGGCGCTGATCGACGTCACGCATCTGCCGATGGACCGCATCGAAGTCAATCCCGATGGCGGTCTTCGCATCGGCGCGCTGGTACGCAATAGCGACCTCGCAGAGTATCCGCGCGTCGTGCGCGACTACCCGGTGTTGTCGCAGGCGCTGCTCGCCGGCGCGAGCCCGCAGCTTCGCAACATGGCCACCAGCGGCGGCAATCTTTTGCAGCGAACGCGCTGCTACTATTTTTACGACGTCGCGTTTGCCTGCAACAAACGCGAGCCCGGCAGCGGCTGCTCGGCGCTTGCTGGACAGAATCGCATCCACGCGATTCTCGGTCAGAGTCCGGCATGCATCGCTACGCATCCGAGCGATATGGCGGTCGCGCTGGCTGCTCTGGATGCCGTGGTGCAAGTGGTCGGGCCGCAGGGCAAGCGTGCCATTCCCATCCTCGAATTGCATCGGCTGCCCGGCGATACACCGCAAACCGATACCACGTTGCGAAACGATGAGCTGATCACCGCCATCGATCTGCCTGCGTTGCCGATGGCAGCGAAATCGCATTATTTGAAAGTGCGGGACCGCGCATCTTATGCGTTTGCTCTCGTTTCCGTGGCGGTGGCGCTTGATGCGCAAGGCGGCACGGTTCGCGAGGCGCGAATTGCACTGGGCGGCGTTGCGCACAAGCCATGGCGCGCGCTCGAAGCGGAACGCACTCTGGTCGGTCAGGGCGCGAGCGAGACCAGCTTCCGCGCGGCTGCAGAGACGGCGCTGCGCGATGCCAAAGGATATGAGCACAACACGTTCAAGATCGAGCTCGCCAAACGCACGATCGTGCGCGCGTTGACGACGATGGCGTGATGCCATCCGCGACTAGCCGCGCGCAAATGACGCAGAGGATGCAATCGTGAGCCAACAACAAGTAAAGCCACCGAAGTCGGAATCGGATAGAGCGGAAGCCGCGGATTGGGTCGGACAGCCGATGGATCGGATCGACGGCCGGCTCAAGGTCACCGGCACGGCACGCTACGCGGCGGAATTCGAAGCGCCGGATATGACGCACGCCGTGCTGGTTCAAAGCACTATCGCCAGCGGTACTGTGCGCTCGCTGGATACGCAACTCGCGGAGACGGCGCCCGGCGTGCTTGCCGTCATCACTTACAAA
>JBBRGM010000076.1:0-13455 GCA_038240725.1 Burkholderiales bacterium
ATATCCACTGTTTTTTTCGCGACGATGTGTTGTCGGACCTGATCGGCTTCGAATACAAGGATTGGCACGGCCAGGCGGCGTGCACGGACTTTGTTGCACGGCTCGAAGCGCTGCATGCGCGCGCACCGCAGGATGAATCGCCGGTGGTCAGCATTATTCTCGATGGCGAGAACGCGTGGGAACACTATCCCTACAATGCGTTCTACTTTCTCGACGATCTCTACACGACGCTCGAAACGCATCCGGAGATAAAGATGGCGACGTTTTCCGAGATCATCGCCGAGCCGCAAGGCGGCGCTTCTGCCGCCGACTTCGTGCGTACGTTGCCGCCTGTGGTCGCCGGCAGCTGGGTGCATGGCAATGTTTCGACCTGGATCGGCTCGCCCGAGAAGAACCGTGCGTGGGACCTGTTGGTTGCCGCCAAGCGCAGCTACGACGCAGTCGTCACCTCCACGCAACTCAGCGACGACGAGAAGACCGCTGCCGCTACGCAACTCGCGGTGTGCGAAGGTTCCGACTGGTTCTGGTGGTTCGGCGATTACAATCCAGCGGAGTCGGTGGTCGTATTCGACCTGGCGTTTCGCAACAACTTACGCAACTTGTACCGGCTGCTGCGCCTGCCTTCGCCCGAGGCGCTTGCGGAACCAATCAGTCGCGGCGGCGGTCATCCCGCACTGGGCGGCGCGATGCGGCGGGCCGCCTGAACCTCCAGGCACCGACCTTTAGATGACCAAACAAGTTTCCCTGCTGCTCGGCGTGCACGCGCACCAGCCGGTCGGCAACTTCCCGGAAGTGCTGGACGATGCGCACGCGCGCTGCTATCGCCCATTTCTGCACACGCTTTATCGCTATCCGCAATTCCGCTTCGCCGTGCATTACAGCGGCTGGCTGCTGGAATATTTGTTCACCAAGTATCCGGAAGACATGCGCCTGTTGCGCGAGATGGTCGAGCGCGGACAGGTGGAGGTATTCGGCGGCGGCGACATGGAGCCGGTGCTTGCTGTTATCCCTGGCCGCGATCGCGTCGGCCAAGTCAACGCGATGTCCGATCGGCTCATGCGGCTCACCGGGCAGCGGCCGCGCGGCGCCTGGCTCACCGAACGGGTGTGGGAAGCGACGCTGGTCCCAAGCTTGGCGGACGCGGGCATTCAGTACGTCACCGTCGACGACTACCACTTCATGTGCGCCGGCCACACCAGCGATCAATTGACCGGCCACTTCACCACCGAAGAAGATGGCCGCGTGCTGGATTTGTTTCCGATCTCGGAAACCCTGCGCTATCGCATTCCGTTCGCCTCCGCTGCGGAGACAGTGACATTCATCGAAGGCACCGCACGTGAGGGCGGCAACTGCGCGGCGATCTATTTCGACGACATCGAAAAATTCGGGATCTGGCCGGATACCTACGTCTGGGTCTATGAGAAGAAGTGGCTCGAACAATTCATCGAAGGCGTGCTGGCCTCGCCGCTGATTCGCACCGAACACTTCTCGAGCTATCGCGACGCACACGCCACCCGCGGCATCGTCTATCTGCCGACCACGTCCTACACCGAAATGAACGAGTGGACCTTGCCGCCGCCGCGCGCGGCGATCTATGCAACGCTCGTGAAGCAGGAAAAAGATCATGGACGCTACGACCGCGACAAGGCCTTCGTACGCGGCGGCATCTGGAAGAATTTTCTGACACGCTATTCCGAGGCGAACTGGATGCACAAACGCATGCTCGCGTTGTCGTCCCGGCTCGCATCGATTCCGCACGGCGATCGCACCGCCGAGATGGTCGAGCTGCTGTATCAGTCACAAGCCAACGATGCCTATTGGCACGGCTTATTCGGTGGCCTTTACCTGCCGCATCTACGGCGCTCGGTATACAACTCGATCGTCGCGCTCGAGCAGCGGCTCGACCGATTGAGTGCGCGCCCGGCGCTCGAGCGTGTCGACATCGACCTCGACGGCGTCGAGGAATTATTTCTGCAGAACGGTATCGTGCAGGCAGTCGTGCGCGACGATGCGGACGCAAGCGTGATCGAGCTGGACGCGTATTCGCTCAAGCACAACTTCGGCGATACGCTGCGCAAACGCGACGAACACTACTACGCACGCTTGAGCCTGGGCGAGAGCTCGCATGCACAGGACGGCGGTATCGCATCGGCACACGATCGCGTTCGCCTCAAGCACGCGATCTCGGCGGCAGACATGGCCCCGGACGCGCGTCCCCGTGCATTGTTCGTCGATGCCTGGAGCGGTGATCCCGCAAGTCCCGGCAGTGCGCCCCGCTATGCGCCGTTCACCTCTGCGCCCAGTACGGCGGCGACGGCGCTCGATACCGTTCGGTTCATCGCACGGTTGCCGCAAGGCAACCTGCACAAAGACATCGGCATCGATGATAATCGCGTGACGGTGCGCTACCGCGCGGATGCCGCGTTGAGCGGACGCTTCGAGACGCAGATCAATCTTGCGATGCCCAGCTGCGACGGCTCGCTTGGACGCTACGTTCTCGAAGGCCGCATTCCCGGCGGATTCGGCCAGCCGCTCGAAGTCGAAGCACTCACAACGATTACGCTGGAAGACGGCGTACTCGGCGGCATGGTGCAAGTGCTGTGCAGTCCGCCCGCGCACTTGTCCGCCCATCCACACTTCACCGTATCGCAATCCGAGGACGGCTTCGAGAAAGTCATGCAGGCCGTCACGTTGAATTTGTCCTGGGCCGTCGCCGACGAAATGAACGAGTGGGTCGTCGCGCTCGAAGTTCGCCGTCTGGCCCCAACTTCGCCCGGGAGCTGAGTCTGCACCGAGTCAGGTTTGCGTGACCGAATCGATGCTGCAGATATGATCGGGCGCAAGTAAATCCGCTGTTCCGCTCATGCTATGATCGAGCGCACGTACCCGCCCGTTTTTCTAGCGACCACACCTTCCTAGCGACCCGGACGTCTCCAAAAACTCCAGCAAATAAACACCGACGCTCTGCCATGGACAATCTTAAGCAGCGAGACCCGGGCGCAAGCGCGCTCCTGACCGATCTGTATCAGCTCACCATGCTGCAGACATACTTCGAGCATGGCATGACGGGCACGTCGGTGTTCGAGCTGTTCTTTCGCCGTCTGCCGCCCGGACATCGCAACTTTTTTCTGGCCGCCGGCCTGGCGCAGGTGCTCGACTTTCTCGAAGGTCTGCAGTTCCGCGCCGATGAGCTCGAATGGCTCGCGCGCCAGAATCGCTTCACGCCCAAATTCATCGATCAGCTTGCGCGCATGCGGTTCACCGGCGATGTGGACGCGGTGCCCGAAGGCACTGTGTTGTTCGCAAACGAGCCGATCGCGCGCATCGTCGCGCCGTTGCCGGAAGCACAGCTGGTCGAAACGCGGCTGATGAACCTGCTGCATTTTCAAACCATGATCGCGAGCAAAGCTGCGCGTGCCGCAATTCATGCACCGAATAAAGTGCTGGTCGATTTCGGTCTGCGCCGAGCGCAAGGTTCGGAAGGTGGTTTACTGGCGGCGCGCGCAACCTATCTCGCCGGCATGTCCGGAACCGCGACGGTGCTCGCCGGCACGCTGTTCGGTGTGCCGATCTTCGGCACCATGGCGCATTCGTTCATTCAGGCGCACGACAGCGAATCGCAAGCGTTCGAGAACTATGCGCGCAGCCATCCCGGCAACATCACGTTCCTGATCGACACCTACGACACCGAAGCGGCTGCGCACAAAGTCGTCAAGCTCGCGCCCAAGCTCGCGAAGGACGGTATCAAGATCCGCGCGGTCCGCATCGACAGCGGCGACCTCGCCGAGCACGCACGCCGTGTGCGGAAGATCTTCGACGATGCCGGCCTGCAGGAGATCAGCATCTTCGCCAGCGGCGGCATGGACGAATTTACCATCCGCGAAATTCTCGACGTCAAGAAAGCGCCGATCGACGGTTTCGGAATCGGCAGCGGTATGGATACTTCGTACGACGTGCCTACGCTCGATTGCGCGTACAAGCTGCAGGAATACGCCGGCCGTGCGCGCCGCAAACGATCCGAGGGCAAAGCGACGTGGCCGGGGCGCAAACAGGTGTATCGCACTTTGGACGCGCAAGGAAAAATTAACGGCGATTTGCTGACACTGGAAACCGAACCGAGTGCGGGCGAACCGCTGTTGCGTCCGGTGATGCGTGGCGGCCGCCGGCTCGCCGACATCGAATCGCTGGACCAAGCGCGTGTGCGCGCGGCCGCCGAACTGGCGCGCTTGCCCGATGCGCTGCGAGGGCTCGAGCCTGCGGCGCTGTATCCGGTTACCATTTCGCCATCGCTGCAGGCGCTGGCGGATGCTGTCGATCGCGACCAGGCTGCGACCGCGAGCTAGCTGCTTCGCAAGACGCGAGACTGCGCGATCGATACAGCGCGAGCGCTGCACCGAATCAACCTCTAACCGAGCACACTCATGGCCAAGAAAACCCCCGAGCAGTTGCGCAGTCATCGCTGGTTCGGCGCGAAAGACCTGCGCTCGTTCGGACATCGCTCGCGCACCTTGCAGATGGGCTACTCGCGCCAGGACTACGAGGGCAAGCCGGTCATCGGCATCATCAATACGTGGAGCGATATCAACCCGTGTCACAGCCATTTTCGCGAGCGCGCCGCCGAAGTCAAACGCGGCGTCTGGCAAGCCGGTGGTTTTCCGGTGGAGATGCCGGCGATCTCGTTGTCGGAACCGTTTCAAAAACCGACCACGATGCTGTACAGAAACTTTCTCGCGATGGAAACCGAAGAGCTGCTGCGCTCCTATCCGATCGACGGCTGCGTGCTGATGGGCGGGTGCGACAAGACGACGCCGGCGCTGCTCATGGGGGCGACCTCGATGAACTTGCCCGCCGTGTTCATGCCGGGCGGTCCGATGCTGCGCGGCAACTGGCGCGGCAATACGTTGGGCAGCGGCAGCGACTCCTGGAAATACTGGGCCGAGCTGCGCGCCGGCAACATCGATGAGCAAGCGTGGGAGGAAATCGAGGAGGGCATCGCCCGCTCCGCGGGTCACTGCATGACGATGGGCACCGCCTCGACCATGACCAGTCTGGTCGAAACGCTCGGACTCAGTTTGCCCGGCGCCGCGTCGATTCCAGCGGTCGATGCCAATCACTCCCGCATGGCGGAAGCATGCGGGCGTCGCAGCGTGGAGATCGTGTGGGAAGACTTGAAGCCGAGCGACATCCTGACGGCCAAAGCCTTCGACAACGCGATCATGGCGCTGATGGCGCTGGGCGGCTCGACCAACGCGATCGTGCACCTGGTTGCCATGGCTGGGCGCGCCGGCATCGATTTGCCGCTCGATCGCTTCGATCAGATCGCCGGCAAAGTTCCGCTGCTGGCCAACCTGCGGCCGTCGGGCAAATTCCTGATGGAGGATTTCTTCTACGCCGGCGGATTGCGCGCGCTGCTCGCCGAGCTGAAAGATCTGCTCAATCTCGATGAGCGCACGATCAACGGCCGCACGCTCGGCCAAAACATCGAAGGCGCAAAGAGCTACGCGCCCGATGTGATCGCGAGCATGGACAAGCCGGTGAAAGCCGAAGGGGGGCTCGCCGTGCTGCGCGGCAATCTGGCGCCGGACGGCGCGGTGATCAAGCCGACCGCCGCCGATCCGAAGCTGCTCAAGCACAGCGGCCGTGCCGTCGTGTTCGACGACTACACCGACATGGCTGCGCGGATCGATGACGAGGCGCTGGACGTCGATGCGAATTCGGTGCTGATCCTGCGTAACGCCGGCCCGCTGGGCGGACCGGGGATGCCGGAGTGGGGCATGCTGCCGATTCCCAAAAAACTGCTGAAACAGGGCGTGCGCGATATGGTTCGCATTTCCGATGCGCGCATGAGCGGCACCAGCTATGGCTGCTGTGTGCTGCACGTGTCGCCGGAATCGTTCGTCGGCGGTCCGCTCGCGCTGGTGCAGACCGGCGATGTGATCGAGCTGGATGTCGCGGAACGCCGACTCGATCTCAAGGTCAGCGAAGACGAGCTCGCGCGCCGCCGCGGCGCATGGCAGGCGCCCAAGCCGAAATACCAGCGCGGCTTCGGCGCGCTGTTCCAGGACAACATCTCGCAGGCGCACGAGGGTTGCGACTTCAAGTTTTTGGAAGGCACGGCACCGACACCAGAGCCCGAGATCCACTGACCTCGTGTAAGGCGCGGGAAAAATTTCGACTTAATCGCAACGAGAATCTTTTCGACCGGCCGGGCGCGGTGCATACTGAAGGCGTTTCGCGTGCCCGTGGGGGGATGGATTCATGTCTGTTCAACATCAGGTTGGTTGCCTGGCGATGATCGCGCTCGCCTTTACCGCAGCGGGCTGCGCCGGTCCCGGCTTGAATGCACCCCGCGCAAGTGCCTATCAAGAACAACCCCTTCCGCCCAGCGAACGTAAGGTCGATCTACGTCTCGACTACGGCGCGCTCGACCTCAAAGATGACGCGCCCCCGCAACCCGAAATTCAAGCGTGGGTTGCGAATGCAACTGCCGCCATCAACGCCTACTACGGCGCCTTTCCCGCTAAACGAACCCGCGTCCTCATCGAACGGTTGAACGGCTCCGGCGTGCGCTGGGCGCGTACGTTCGCCTATTCGGGCGCATTCGTCCGCGTCGGCATCGGCGGCAATACCAGTCCGCAGGAGCTCGCTTCCGACTGGATGCTTACACACGAATTCATCCACCTCACGTTGCCGCAATTCGCCGATGAGCACGACTGGATGCAGGAAGGCACGGCCACCTACGTCGAGCCGATCGCTCGCGCGCAAGCCGGGCAGCTATCGCCGGAGCGTGTCTGGAACTCGTTTATGCACGAGATGCCGCAGGGTCTGCCGGCCGCTCGCGATCACGGCCTCGATTCCGCTTCCGACTGGGGCCGCGTGTATTGGGGCGGCGCATTGTTCTGTCTGATGTCGGACATCGAAATACGAAAGCGCACCGACAATCGCTTTGGGTTACAGGATGCGTTGCGCGCGATCATGAAAGACGGCGGCACCCTGGATCATCGCTGGTCGATCAACGACGCGTTGCGCAGCGGCGACCGTGCAACGGGCGTGAGTGTGCTGGCGGAGATGTACGAGCAGTGGCGCGCGAAACCGGTACAGGTCAACTTGAAACAGCTCTGGCGCGACCTGGGCGTCGAACAAGTCGGACGACGTGCCGTGTTGAACGACGATGCGCCGCTCGCCGATATTCGTCGCGCGATCATGGGCAACGCGGAGCCCGAGCGGATCGTCACGCATCTGGTCTACGCGCCTTAAAGCAGACCGCCGCGCTCCCGAGTCCGATCAATTCGCTGGCGCCGATCCGCGCCGGACGCTCAGAACTGCCATAACGAATTACTTCGCTGCGTTTGGATCGGGATGAATATTGTCGATCCAGTGCACGGTTTCCGGCATTTCAACCACCGGGATATCCAGATTTACCACCACCGGCTCTTGCCCGGATCGCACCACTACGCAGGACAGCGGTTCCTCGTCAGACGCGTTGATCTCCTGATGCGGTACGAACGGCGGCACGTAGATGAAATCGCCCGGTCCTGCCTCGGCAACGAATTCCAGCGCATCGCCCCAACGCATGCGCGCGCGTCCGCTGACGACATAGATCACGCTCTCGAGTGCGCCGTGATGATGCGCGCCGGTCTTCGCTTTCGGATGGATCACCACCGTCCCCGCCCACAATTTTTCCGCGCCGGCGCGCGCGTGCGTGATCGCCGCCGCGCGATTCATGCCCGGTGTCTGTGCGGTATTCGGATCGAGCTCCGTGCTCGACACCACTCTCACCCCGTGATATTTCCAATTCGTGTCCGCCATCATCGACCTCCGCCGTACCCGGAACCAAACATCACCAGAAAATCAGCGTAGAAAAAGCAGTACCAGTATGCCAATACTGGGTACGCTCGTATTGATCAGTGCGACGGTCAACCAGCGCCGCCGCTGCCGCGCGTCGCTCGCCTGCAACTGGTCGCTCGCTAGCATGAAAAAAATCGCCATGCCGGATAACACGATGGTCAATCCACCGATTGCGTACAAGGACGCGAAGTGCGCGAAGCTCAACTCTTGCGCGTAGCCCGGCACCAGCGCCAAGTGCCATGCGAGCCAGACGGCACTGCCAACATTCAGAATCGCGGGCACGACGAACCCGAGCCAGACCGATACAACCCGCGGCCTCAAGCGCGTGCGACCGGCAGCGCAGACTGCAGGACACGAGCGACATGCATGGCTTCGCGTCCGGTTCCATCTCGAATTTGATGTCGACAACTGGTGCCGTCGGCCACCAGCAGCGTGTCTGCCGGCGCACTGCGCACCGCGGGTAACAGGCTGGCCTCGGCCATTTTCATCGAAGCCTCGTAGTGTTCCGCTTCGTAGCCGAACGCGCCCGCCATCCCGCAACAGCTCGATGTTACCGTCTCCACTTCCAGACCCGGGATCAGCCGCAGACTTTCGACCACGGCGGGCATCGCTGCGAACGCCTTCTGATGGCAATGACCGTGCAGCAGCGCGCGCTTATTTTCCAGCGGCGCAAACGCCAAAGTCCATCGGCCTTCGCGCTTCTCGCGCACGATGAATTCTTCGAGCAGCATGGCTTCGCGCGCGAGCAGTTTGACTTGATCCGGCAGGAACATCGACTGCATCTCGTCGCGCAAAGTGAACAGGCACGATGGCTCCAAGCCGACGATGGCAACGCCGCGCGACGCGTACGGAAGCAGCGCCTCCAGCATCCGCACGGCCTCGGCGCGCGCTTCCTGTACCAGGCCTGCAGCTAAAAACGTGCGCCCGCAACACAACGGTCTCGACGAATCTATCGACCGGGCGAGATGTACGTTGTAGCCCGCGGCGCGCAGCACGTCGTGCGCGGCGTGCGCATTTTCCGGTTCGAAGTAATTGCTGAACGTATCGGCGAGCAGCACGACCTCCTTGTTGCCCGCAAGTGGAGTTGCCGCTTTCGCATGTCGCAGAAACGGCGCGCTGCTCCAGCTCGGCAGCGAACGCTTTGCGGACAAACCGAACCAGCGCTCGCTCAGCCGCGCCAGCGATGGCAGGCGATCGCGCAAATTCATCAGCGGCGCCACGCGGCTCGCCCACGGCGCATAGCGCGGCAGATAAGCAATTGCGCGCTGGCGTGCCGTCAATCCGTGCGCCTGCGTGTAGCGATGCATGACTTCGACTTTCATCTTCGCCATGTCGACGCCGGTCGGACATTCGCGTTTGCAGCCCTTGCAGCTCACGCACAATTCGAGGGTTTCGTACATTTCCGGAGAGGCGAGCGCGTCGCTGCCGAGTTGTCCGGAAAGCGCGAGGCGCAATGTATTCGCGCGTCCGCGCGTGAGATGCTTCTCGTCGCCGGTGACGCGAAACGACGGGCACATCGTGCCGGCGTCGAACTTGCGGCAGTGGCCATTGTTGTTGCACATCTCGACCGCTGCGGAGAATCCGCCCCATTCATTCCAGTCGAGCGCCGTGTTGATTTTTTCCGGCGCATAGCCGGGCGCGAAACGAAACAGCGAACGATCGTCCATGCGCGACGGCCGCACGATCTTGCCGGGATTCATCAAGCCTTTCGGATCGAGCAGCGCCTTCACTTGTCCAAGCGCCTGCGTCAACCGCGCGCCGAGGATCGGCTCGATCCATTCGGAGCGCACCAGCCCGTCGCCGTGCTCGCCGGAAAACGCGCCTTTGAACTGCTTCACCAGCGCGCACGCTTCTTCAGCGATCGCGCGCATCTTCACCGCGCCATCGGCTTTCATGTTCAGCACCGGCCGCACGTGCAACGTGCCGACCGACGCGTGCGCATACCAGGTCCCGCGCGTGCCGTGCTTTTCGAACACTTGCGTGAGGCGATCGGTGTACTCGGCGAGATGCTCGAGCGGCACCGCGCAATCTTCGATGAAGGACACCGGTTTGCCGTCGCCCTTCATCGACATCATGATGTTGAGCCCGGCTTTGCGCACTTCCCAGATATCTTTCTGCAGCACCGGATCGATGACTTCGATCACGGCATCCGGCAGGCCGAGATCTGCCATTAGGACGACGAGATCTTTCAATTTGCGCACCTGCTCTGCGTGATCCTCGCCGGCGAATTCCACCAGCAGAATCGCTTCCGGCTCACCGCGCACGAAACGATCGACGATGGGACGGAACACCTTGTTGCCGCGCGCGAGGTCGATCATCGTGCGATCGACCAGCTCGACGGCGTCTGGATCGAGCTCGACGATGTGCTGCGCGGAATCCATGCCGCGGTAGAACGTTGGGAAGTGGCAAACGCCCAGCACCTTGTGCTTCGGAATACCGGACAGCTTGAGACGCAGCTCGGTGAAATACCCCAAGGTGCCTTCAGACCCGACCAGCAGATGCGCAAGATTGTTCGACCGGCTCGGCAACACCATATCCAGGTTGTAGCCCTGCACGCGCCGCAGAACTTTCGGCCAGCGCGCTTCGATCTCGGTCGCTTCGCGCTGAGCGATCGCGTGAATGTCATCGACCAGCTTGCGATATCCAGACGGCTGCGAACCGGCATCTTCGGCAGGCCCGAACAAGAACTCTTCGCCGCTCGAAAGCCACGCGCGAATGCCGAGAACGTTGTGCACCATGTTGCCGTAGCGAATCGAGCGCGAGCCGCAGGAATTGTTGCCCGCCATGCCGCCGATCGTGGCCTGCGCAGAGGTCGACACATCCACCGGAAACCACATCTCATGCGGACGCAGAAAGGCGTTCAGGTGGTCGAGCACCATGCCGGGCTGCACGGTAACTTCGCGCGCCTGCGGATCGAACGCGATTACTGTATTCAGGAATTTCGAGTTGTCGATTACCAGCGCGGCGCCGACCGTCTGCCCGCACTGCGAAGTTCCCGCGCCGCGCGGCAGCAGCGGCACCCCGTGCTCCTGCGCGATTTCAAGCGCGGTGCGCGCCGCTTGCACGGTGCGCGGTACTACCACGCCGATCGGCTCGATTTGATAGATCGACGCGTCGGTGCTGTAGCGTCCGCGCGAAAAGCGATCGAACAGCACTTCGCCGTCGACTTCTTTGCGCAGGCGCTGTTCGAGCGACGAGGCGGCGTGCAGCTGAATCGGAATCGAGGGCGCGTTCATTTGCGATGTCTCGTGCGTGCGTTGGAGAACGCGGCCATCTTACCGCAGCCGCGGATCGGCTTGAGCGCTACTCCGGGTTTGTGTAGGCTCTTATGGTTGCCAAACGATCGAGGTTTCAGCCATGACTGCTCCTGCCGGCGCCGCTGTAGGCGCCAACCCTCTCCACACCGGTCGCCACTTTCTGCAGATCCCCGGTCCGACCAATGTGCCGGATCGCGTGCTGCGTGCCATCGATTCTCCGACCATCGATCATCGCAGCAGCGAGTTCGCGGCGCTCGGCCACCAAGTGCTCGACGGCATGAAGGCGGTGTTTCAGACGCGTCATCCGGTTATCATCTATCCGGCATCGGGCACCGGGGCGTGGGAGGCCGCATTGGTCAACACGCTGTCGCCGGGCGACCGTGTGCTGATGTACGAGACCGGCCACTTCGCGAGCTTGTGGCAACGGATGGCCGTGCGGCTTTCGCTTACCGTGGATTTAATCCCGAGCGACTGGCGGCGCGGCGCCGATCCCGTCGCTATCGAGGCGAAGCTGGCCGACGATCGCGATCACCTGATCAAAGCGGTGTGCGTCGTGCACAACGAAACTTCGACCGGCGCGATTACACGCGTCGGCGAGATCCGCAAGGCGATCGACCGCGCCAAGCATCCGGCACTGCTGATGGTCGACACGATCTCGTCGCTGGCATCGATCGACTTTCGTATGGACGAGTGGGGCGTGGATGTGACGGTCGGCGGCTCGCAGAAAGGTTTGATGCTGCCGCCCGGCTTGAGCTTCAACGCGATCAACGACAAGGCGCTTGCCGCCTCGCAGACAGCGCGGCTGCCGCGTGCATACTGGAACTGGGAAGAGATGCTGGCGGCAAATCGCAACGGCTTCTTTCCTTACACGCCCGCGACGAATCTGCTATACGGCTTGCGCGAGGCGCTGATCATGCTGAACGAAGAAGGACTCGCTAATGTCTTCGCGCGCCACACGCGCCACGCCGAAGCGACGCGCGCCGCAGTTCGCGCATGGGGCCTCGAGGTGTTGTGCGTGAATCCCGCGGAATACAGCAGCTCGCTTACTGCGGTCTTACTGCGGGACGGTCACGATGCCGACCGCGTGCGCAAAACCATTCTCGATCGCTTCGACATGTCGCTCGGGATGGGGCTAAGCAAGCTGCAGGGCAAAGTGTTTCGCATCGGCCATCTCGGCCACTTCAACGATCTCATGCTCGCCGGCACACTATGCGGCGTCGAGATGGGCTTGATGTTGTGCGGCGTGCCGATGCAAAAAGGCGGTGTGCAAGCGGCGCTCGACTACTTGGCGAACGGCGAAGCGCAGCAGGCATCGTCGCCACGCGCGGCAGCGTAACGATGAGGGCGACGACCGCAATCGCGCGCGCGTCGTCGCCATTTACGCGCTACTTCTCCGGTGAGTCTTGGGTGCTGCCGCTGCCGGCAGCCGCGCGACGTAAGCGATCGCGCACGGCGTCCCAGTCGACGTGATCCGGCGGCGCTTCGACTACGATAACTTCGCAGCCGGCACCATCGAGTAGGCGCAGCATCGCATAGAGGTCGCGTGCATATTCTCGCGGTTCGCTGGATGCGACCTGCCACAACGCCGCCGCGGTCCCGATCGGTTTCGGCGCACGCGCGAGCACCGCTGTCGGCGTGCGCTGCGAATGTTCTTTTACGACTCGTACGAATTCTTGCGGTGGGGGCAGCAGCAACGGATGCCGCGGCGCGTAGTGCATTTCCAGCGTCCCGGATACGCGGGGCGAATGCGCCGTGGCACGCGACACCGGCATCCGCAGCGCTTCTTCCAGTTCGCTCGGCTGGATGTGGCCGGGCCGCAGCAGTACCGGCGTCCCGGTGGACAGATCGAGTATGGTCGATTCGATGCCGACGTCGCATGGTCCACCGTCGAGAACGAGATCGATTGCGGCGCCGAATTCGTCGCGGACATGCTGCGCTGTCGTGGGACTGATGTGTCCGAATCGATTCGCGGACGGTCCGGCGATCCCGCCGCCGAACACTTGCAGCAATCGTTGCGCGCCGGGATGCGACGGCGCGCGCAGGCCTACCGTGTCTTGCCCGCCGGTCACTTCGTCCAGCACGTCGGGCGCGCGCCGCAGGATCAACGTCAATGGCCCCGGCCAGAAGCGGCTCATCAGCACGCGCGCGGCAGCCGGGACGTCGATCGCCCAGCGGTTCAACTGCGCCGCGCCGGCGATGTGGACGATGACAGGATGGTCGACCGGCCGGCCTTTTGCCGCAAAGATCTTGCGCACGGCCGCCGGATTGGCAGCGTCGGCACCTAGACCGTATACCGTTTCGGTCGGGAATCCTACGAGCCCCCCGGCGCGCAACACACGCGCAGCGCGAT
>JBBRGM010000077.1:0-13440 GCA_038240725.1 Burkholderiales bacterium
CAGAAAGCCCATGAACAGCGGCGTGTAGAACTCGTTGTGGTCGCTGACCACCGGCGCTTTCGTTTGCACGATCCAGAACGGGCTATCCGGATTGCCTTTCTCCTGCTTGAGCACGACTCCGTTGTAGTCTCGCACCCAACCTGATGCCCGCCTTCCGTCTGCGTCCAGCGTCTCGCAGAAGAACTTATTGCGCTCCGTTTGCTCGTCGTGAAATTTGAACGTGCCGAGCTTTGCGATGTTTTCGGCATACGGACAACTGCACGCTGCGTTTTCTTTCGGCACAGCGGCCGGTTTGCTTTCATCCGGATCTGGCATCAAGGTATGCGTGCGATAGCGGTCGACGTGCCCGATCGTCCTGCGGTCGGCCTGCTTTTCCTCCGCTTTTGAAAACTGATAATCATCGCCGGTCGGCGCGCCGCTGCCGCTGTAGCTCTCGAACATCGAGCCGAGTGTGCGCCCCGCTGGAAAAGCCAGACGCGTCGCGTCATCGTTGATCGAGGTTACCGCGACGAACACCGGCGTCTGGCCGGGTGGGTATTGCGTGCGGCTGTGCGCAACGCTATATAACGGCTCGTAGCGCGAAGCTTCGAACGCGGGATTCACGAGAACCACCAGATCGCCGAATCCATCGACCGGATCTTTGCTTGGATCGCCGGCGTCCTCCACCGTGCTGTTGACCATCGACTGGGAAATTGCCGAGTAGACGATCAAACCGCCGAAGCTATGGCCGAGCGTTATCATCCGTGTGCTGCGACGAGCGCTTTGGAAGGGCGAATCTTTGCGATTTTTGTTGGTTTGAAACTGACGCAGGCGAGCGAGCAATTCGCGCGTTGATCCGAGAGCGACATGGGTGGCAGCTTCCTTGCGTTCGTAGAACGACAGATTCTCCCAAACGTCCGCACCTTCCAGAGATAGACCGCGCCAGCCCACGTAGACACCGACCACTTTGCGCGGCGGCTCCCCACGCGCGCCGCTGTACACCGTTTCCAGCCGGCTGATCATATCCAGCGTGCTGCGAAAGCAGCAGATGTTGCTGTCGCAGAACTCTGCGTTGTGTTTCCAGCCGTGCACGTATACGGCAAGAATCACATCTTGATCGCCGTAGCCTTTCAACGTGTCGAGCAGAAGATCCTGCTGGCGCCGGTCGCGGAACCAGCCTTGCTCGTCGAATTCGACCACGCTCAGCAGATAGTTGCCGTGATCTTCCATCGAATACGTCTTGCACTCGGGTGGCACCGGCGCGTCAGGCTTATAGCTGCACTTGTCGACGTCCGATTTTGCGACCGTCGTGCGCAACTGATGATTGTGTGCGCAGCCGGCGAGTACGTAGAGGCTGACGAGTAGACAGGTTAGGCGAGGCAGCGTCATGGAGGATCCTTGTCACGCGCATCCGGGATGGACGTGTCGTTACGCGAGTGCTGGCGTGGATCGGTGTACGGTCATCCGCCGAGCAGCGCCGCTCGACGGATATTACCGGTTACTTTCGGACGAACGTGCCCAGCGTTTCGTTATAGCGCAACCCCCGCATGCCAAGCGCGGTCACTCGACACCGAGCAATTCGACTTCGAACACCAGCGTTGCGTTGGGTGGAATCACGCCGCCGGCGCCGCGCGCGCCGTAGCCGAGTGCGGGCGGGATGGTGAGCTTGCGCACGCCGCCGACTTTCATGCCCTGCACCCCTTCGTCCCAGCCTTTGATCACACGGCCGCCGCCGAGCGGAAACTCGAACGGATCGTCGCGATCTTTGCTCGAGTCGAACTTGGTGCCATCGGTAAGCAGGCCGGTGTAATGCACGGTCACACTTTGTCCGGCACTGGCGACATCGCCTTCGCCGATGGTGACGTCTTCGATGATGAGGCCGCTTGCGGTAGTGGTTTCAGACATGACGTTCTCTCTGCGTGAAAACCGGCATTGTAAACGCGGCGCTTGCATGGCGTTTTCCGACGAGTGGGGATGAGATAGCCATATGCTCGGAGCCGTGGCATCCGGTGTCATTTCTGGATCCGGGAGGCCAAGGCGTGGCGGCGGTTACGAACCGTTCAGTCTGCGGCCACTGTTCGGTCGTCTCATCAAATCCTGAATTCGATCAAAAACGGTCCGCGATGTTGCTCCGCCGCCGTGAATGCATCCGCAAACCCTTCCAAGGTTTCGACACGCGTCGCTTCCACACCCATGCCGTTGGCGAGCTGCACCCAGTTCAGCGGCGGTCGCGCGAGATCGAACAATTCGTTGGAGACCGGTCCCGGCTGCGCGCCGACGGCGATCAATTCGCCATGCAGAATTTTGTAGATACGATTTGCGAAGACGACGTTGATCACGTCGAGCTGCTCGCGCGCCTGTGTCCACAACGCCTGCAGCGTGTACATGCCGGCGCCATCTGCTTGCAGACAAACAACGCGGCGTCCCGGACTCGCCAGCGCAGCGCCGGTAGCACATGGAAAGCCGTGGCCGATCGCGCCGCCGGTAATCTGCAGCCAGTCGTGCGGAGCGGCGGCAAATGTCGGCGCAAATAGCGCACGACCGGATGTCACCGCATCTTCAGCGACGATGCAGTTCTCCGGCAACAGCGCGCCGAGAGTCCTGGCGAATGCTTCCGGCTCGAACGGACCACGCATGCGCTCCGGTTGCACACCTGGTTTCGCGATCGGTACATCTTTGGGCGCACCCAATTCATCGGCGAGCCATTCCAACGCGGCAACCGCGTCTTGCTCAGGGCGCGCGAGCACGTGCATGGTCGCATCGGCCGGTGATAGCAGGCTGGGTTTATCCGGATAGCCGAAGAATGCGGTCGGCGGTTTAGCGCCGACCAGAATCACGTGCTTGATGCCGGCGAGCACCTTCACCGCGTTCTCGACGACGTATGGAATGCGATCGACCGGTACGCGTCCGCGGCCGCGCGCCATGCGCGAGATCTGCGTCGGCGTGCGCAGCTTCGCGCCGCTGATGTGCGCAATGCGATGAGCCGCGATCAGGCCGGCTTCGGATAAAGCCTCGCCTGCGAGAATCAGCATCGAGGGCTCACGTTTTCGCAGGGTTTGCGCGATCGCGCGCAGGTGCTCGGGCGCAACCGCAGTTCTGCCCGGCACCGCCAACGGTGCGCCCACGACGCCGCCGTCGTTCCACGCCGCATCTGCCGGTAGAATCAACGTCGCAATTTGTCCCGGCGGCGTCATCGCTGCCTGGATTGCCGCCGCCCCGTCTGCGCCGACGAGAGCCGATGACGTCGACGTGCGGACCCAATGCGAAACGGCTCGCGCAAGGCCCTCTGTGTCCGCGGTGAGCGGCGCATCGAGCGGGCGATGATAGGTCGCCTGATCGCCGACGATGTTGACCATCGGCGCGTTTGCGCGGCGCGCGTTGTGAATGTTCGCAATGCCGTTGGCGAACCCTGGCCCGCAATGCAGAAGCGTCGCGGCCGGCTTGCCCGCCATGCGCGCGTAACCATCCGCGCAGCCGGTCACTACTGTTTCGGCGAGACCGAGGATGCAGCGCATGCCCGCGACCTTGTCGAGGGCGGCGACGAAATGCATTTCAGATGTGCCGGGATTGGCGAAGCAGGTATCGATGCCGCTCGCGAGGAGCGTTCGGACGAGACTTTCGGCGCCATTCATAAGGGGAGATCCAAAAATAGAGAGGGGAACCGTGGCACACCGCCGCGCGATCCTATCGCTTCAGCGAAACCTTCCGGGTTGTGCGAACTAAACCTTCTCGAAGTCGACGCGCTCGTCGATCGGCAGCTTTTGTAAATAGCGGCGCAAACAATCCAGCGCCATTTCCACCGCGCCGATACGCACCCAGTCGCGACCGCCCAGCATACGACTGCGGCGCGACACGACGTTAGTTTCCGTCGCGATCGCAAGCCAGATGACGCCGCCAAATTCCAGTCGATCTGCACCTTCGTCGAGCTCGATCAGCACCGCCAGCGCATGCGTCGCACCGGTTCGGCGACGCGTCGCCTGCGCGACTGTTTCGGCGGTCTTCGCCGTAAGCTCACCGGCAGTCAGCGAACTATCGAGCTCGACGTTCGCGCAAATTTCGGTCAGATCGCGTGCAACGATACCGCAGCGGAAAACCTTCTCCGCACCCGGTAGAGGCGCAATGCGTGCAGAGATCGCGCCGCCGGTGAACGTCTCGGCGATTGCGAGCGTGCCTTGACCACTTGCGAGTGCTTCGAGCACGACGGTCTCGAGCTTCTGATCGTCTTCGGCGAGGATGAAGTTGCCCAGCCGCTTGCGAACCTCCGCGACGACCGGATCGAGCTTGCGCTGGATGCCCTGCATGTCGCTGCCGCGCACGGTGAGCTTGGTCTCGAGCTGCGGATAGTGCGCGCGAAAGCCAAGTTTCAAACTGCCGTCCGGCACCATCGATTCCAGTCCATCGAGCAACGTGTCGGCACGCGACTCGCCGATGCCGTACGAGTGAAAGCGCTTGAGAAAGATCGCGGTCTGCCGGCCGCTCCGCGCGAGCAGGCGCGGAATAATTTGCTCCTCGAGCATTCGATGCAGCTCGCGCGGCACGCCCGGTGTGAAAAAGAACCGCGCTTTACCGATGTCCAGCGCGAATCCGCATGCGGTGCCGATCGGATTGTCGAGGAATTCGGACCCTGCGGGGAGCATGGCCTGCTTGCGATTGCTCTCCGGCATCACGCGGCTGCGGCGGCGAAAGAAATCTTGCATCCGGGTGTACCAGGCTTCGTTGAACACGAGCTCCACACCGGCCGCCTGCGCCGCGACCTCTTGCGACAGATCATCGATAGTCGGTCCGAGTCCGCCATTGACGATGACCGCATCCGCGCGCTCACTGGCGAGCGCGAACGCCTGCGAAAGCGTCTCGCGATCGTCGCCCACGGTTGTCGCCCAACGCACGGCAAGACCGAAGTCACCCAGCTTCTGACTTACGTAGCTGAAGTTGGTGTTGATGGTGGCGCCGGTGAGAACTTCGTCGCCGGTGCAGATGATTTCGATGCGCATAGTTGCGAGGGCCGTGGGTTCGTTGAACCGGTCTTATTTCGAGCCCGATTGCATTACGCTTCGGGATCGCCTTGCGTCACTTTACCGAACCAGTCTTCGATTGTGACCAATCCGCCTGCGGTCTCGGCGCGGCCCTTGTCCTTCGCCGGCAGATCGTCTTGTAGCAGGTCGATGCGCTTCCAGCCGGCGAGCGGTGTCGAGACGTTTGCGCGCGGCACATAGCGCGAGGCCTGCACTTTGTCGTAACGATGCACATAGCGTGGGCAGTTCGGCCACAGCTCGGTGACAGCGACGCGCACTACCAGAACCGCTTCGCCGAATGCGTCAATGAGCGGATCGCGCTCGCTCACGCTCGCGACGCCTTGCACGCGCAGCCGATTGGGTCGCTCGAAATCCATGAACAGTAAGCCAACGCTCGCCTGGCCGCGAATATTGCCGGCGGAATAGAACATGCCGTTGCCGTCGTAGAGCGGAAACGCAATCGTCGTGTCATCGACAACGCGCACGAACCCGGGATCGCCGCCTTTATACGATACGGTGGGCCGCCCTTGATCGTCGATGCTCGATAGCCAGAACATGTCGCGGGCCTCGATGAACGCTTTATCCATGTCGCTGATTTGCGCATGAACGGCGATGGCTGCGACTTTGTCGGCAAGCCGACGTGTGTCGAATCGATCCTGAAACTCGCGCTGGGTATGGCCGTAAAGTGTGTTCACTGATTCTCCCTGGTTTTAGTTTTTCGGAATGCGACCGCCAACAGCGACGGTCAAACCCTATGGGAGCGTAGCAGAAAGAGCCCACGCCGTAGGGCAATGCCGGTCCCGGTCTTGTTTCGCTTGAAAAGCATTGTCTAGATAGCTACTTGCTGCGTGGTTGCGTGTCTGACAGACATGGGCACGGCCGTGTCAGATAAGGATGGCAAGAAGAACAGAGTTCGTCTGATTCTGCACGCGTACCAATCAGCGTTTAATGCAGCCATACGTTCACGTGAACGTCGCTCTGGATTCAAGAGCACCCAACTACGATAGGAGTTCGATAAATGAACAACTCACACAAAGAAAGTCGACCTACCCGTAATTTGGTTAAGCCCCTCATATTTGCCGTGGCGCTTTCCCTCCCGATTTCGTCAGCCTTCGCAGCCGAGATGGGCGACGTGGTGAAAACCCGAGCGGATCAAACGATCGATCAACAGTACGGCCGGGATAGCGTGTACGCCTTCTCGCCGGAAGCAAAGCCGATGACGCCAGAGCGCACAACGGGCGCATCGGATGGTGGCTTCTTCGGCAAGATGAAATCTTACGGAGCGACGGCGTGGCATAAGACCGAAGCTATGGCAGGGGCAGCTTGGGCGAAGACGACGTCGCCTTCGGAAGCAGCCGCACCAACTGAAGCGCAAGGCTATGGACGCGCCGGGGGCTATGTCGGCGGCGATCGCATAGCGATCTTGTCGGGTAGCACGTCGTACGCCGCGAACTCGAGCGCCAATGTGGTGACGACGAGCGACGCTAACAACGCCCGCTCCGACGCGCAAATCAACTCGCCATCAGCGCAGGACAACAGCCAGGTCAGCCCTTCGAGCATGAGCGACGAAGGGCGGAGCAGCGGGTCCACTGCGATGGAGCGTGATTCGACGCGTGCCACTGGCGACGCGAACGATATGAGCCCGCGCTAAACGCCGCAAGCACTACACCGCGCCGCTTCGTTATCGGCGCGTACTAACCCTGAATCGCGCTGCGTCAGCCACCTCTCCCTGAATCGCGACGCGTGGGTATCGAAAGGCCGGCGCTGGTGCCCCGGCCTTTCTTATTTGCGCAGCATCGTCTCTTATTTGCGCAGCATCGTCGATGGCTCGTGTCCGGCGAGTGCTACGCAGGTTCGCGATGCACTTGAAAGCCGGCGAACGACTGATTGACCGGCATCAGCTCCATACGATTGATGTTGAGGTGCGGCGGCAGTGTCGCAATCCAGAATAGCGTTTCTGCGATGTCGTCAGCGACCATCGGATGCGCGTCTTTGTACATCGCATCCGACGCCGCCTGATTTCCCCCGGTACGCACCACGGTAAATTCCGTTTCTGCCATGCCTGGTTCGACCGCGGTGACACGCACGCCAGTGCCCTGCAGATCCGATCGCAGGCCGAGCGAGAACTGCGTGACGAACGCCTTCGTGCCGCCGTACACGTTGCCGCCTGCGTAAGGATAGCTGGCAGCAACCGAGCTGATGTTGATGATGCCGCCTTTGCGCTCGATCAAGCTCGGCAGCATGCGATGCGTAAGCGTTACCAGCCCGGTGATGTTGGTATCGATCATCTGGCGCCACTGCTCGATGTCGGCTTTCTGTGCGGTGGCGGTGCCAAGCGCCAGACCGGCATTATTGATCAGCACGTCGATGTCGCGAAACGCGGCAGGCAAACCGGCGAGGGCAGCGTCGATCGCGCCAGCGTCGCGCATGTCGAATGGCGCCGGGGCGAAGACGTCTTTCCCGAACTCCTCGGCGAGTTTCTGCAGCCGGTCCGCGCGTCTACCTGTGCCGACCACGCGCCAGCCTGCTTTTGCAAAACGCCGCACGCTTGCCGCACCAAAACCGGACGTTGCGCCAGTGATCATTACGGTTTTCGTCATCGTTTGCTCCTAAAAATTGATCGCTCATTGTAAGCCGCGCAGCGATTCGAGATCGGACCGAACGCCACTGCAATCGCGCACAGGCGCCGGCGACACCTCTCCGTCGATCTGATGCTACGCTCGCGCTCCATCGAACTCAGTACAAAGGACGCGCATGAATCGCATCGCCGTATTCGTGGTATCGCTGTTGTCTACAGCTGCTGTTTTCGCGGCGCCGCCCTATCAGCGCCCGGCGGGGATCGCGCAGCTCGAAGAGCCGTTAATTGCTGCCGGATACCGCGCGCTCTTCACTTGCTCGGCGCATTTTTTCGCCGGCCGGCCGCTCGACGACATCAAGAAGATTGAGCTGATCGACACCGAAAATCTCGGTTATCCCGATCCGGTAATTGATGAGCAGCACCGGATCGTGACCGCAGCAGATGTCACTGGCAAGGTCGTTCGAATCGCAGCATTTCGCGACAGCATGGGCTGTACGGTGATCCCGCCGCACTGGACAGTTGCCGACATCCCGCGACTGCCCTACGTCTCGTACCCGCCCGCGCCGGACGTTTCGAACATTGCATTTCCCGCTGGCGACCGCGTTGAGCTGCCGGCAGGGGGTATCGATCCGAATTACTCTGCGCTCGCGCCGGTACTGGAGCGAGCGTTCGATGGCAAAACCTACGGCGGCGACGCAGGCGGAGTTGTTACGACCGCGGTAATCATCGTTAAGGCCGGCAAGATCGTCGCGGAGCGCTATCGCCCCGGCTTCGGAATCCACTCCGGTTATCGCACATGGTCGACTTCGAAAAGTATTTCGGCAGCCCTGCTCGCGATTGCCGCGAAGCAGGGCATGCTGAATCTCGACGAGCCGGTGAACATTCCTGAGTGGCGCTATCCCGGCGATCCGCGGCAGGCGATCACGTTCAAACATCTGCTGTGGATGTCGAGTGGATTATTCAGCGGCAGCGACAATACCTACGCGGTTTATTTCGGCGGGCAGGACGTGATCAGCGCGGTCACCACGACGCAACTGGAAGTCGCGCCGGGCACGCGCTGGAAATACGCGAACAACGATACGCTCCTGTATCTGCGCGCGCTGCGACAGCGGCTGGGCGACGACCTGCGCTATCTGCGATATCCATACGACGAGCTGCTGCACCCGCTCGGCATGTATCACACGCGCATGGAAATCGATCATCTCGGGAACTTCGTCGGCTCCAGCCAGACTTACACGACAGCACGCGACATCACCCGCTTCGGTTTGCTGCTCGCCAACGACGGCGTCTGGAATGGCAAACGCCTGTTGCCGGAGGGCTGGGTTAAGTTCTCCAGCACGCCGGCGCCGACCCGCGCGCCGGTGGCGGGGCAGGCGGGCTACGGCGCGCAGTTTTGGTTATTGGATCAGATGCCCGGCGTGCCGGCCGGGACATTCACCACGGCGGGCAACAAGGGCCAGTTCGTGACGATTGTTCCCGGCCATGACTTGGTGATTGTGCGTACCGGTGTCGATCCGAACGGGAAGCGCTGGCAGCAGGATCAACTGGTCGCAGCGGTGGTTGCTGCGCTCGGGCAGTAATCACGGCTCTATGACGGCGCCGTGCGCAGCGCGGAGCAACGACGATGCACAGCGTGGAGCAACGACGATTCACGGCGTAGACTCGACCTCCCCGAAAGCCGCGTGCGTGCGCTCGCCAATTTTCAACATTGAAAAGGACATGCTATGAGCGAGATGCCAGATTTCTCCAACGTGCAGGGCGGCTCCAGCTCGACGGCGACCAAGATCTACGAAGTCGTCTCGGGGGACAGTCTCTCGAAAATCGCCAAACACGAATACGGCAACGCCAACGAGTGGAAACGGATCTTCGAGGCGAATAAGGACATCTTGAAAGATCCGGACAAGATATTTCCCGGACAGAAGCTGAAGATTCCACCGCTTTGAACGTTCGGCCCATAATTAAAATCGAGGAACCGCTCATGAACAGGAAATACGTCATCGCTCTGCTTGCCGCCTGCGCAGTGGTACTGAACGCCTGCAGCAAGAAACAGGAAGCGCCGCCACCACCGCCTCCCGTCACCGCGCCCGCTCCAGCACCCGAAACGCCGGCGCCAGCGGCCGGCGTCTCGGTCGGTACGATCAGCCTGGGCACCGCGGTCGGGGCGGACAAGAAAGTTACGCAAGCGGGCGAGAGCTTCGGTAAGAAAGATACGATTTACGCATCGATCGATACCAGCGGCAGCGGTACCGCGACGCTGAAAGCCAAGTGGACGTACAAGAAGGACGGCAAGGAAGCGCTGGTGCATGAAGAAACGCAGACCATCACGCCGACCGGTCCTGCCACCAGCGAGTTCCACATCAGCAAACCGGATGGCTGGCCAGCCGGCGATTACCAGGTCGACGTGTTCGTTGACGACAAATCCGCGGGGACGAAAACCTTTACCGTCAAGTAGCGCTTTCGGCGATGGGGTAGCACCTCGCTACCCCATCCTTAACCCTTCATCGACACGATCCTTCGGCCGTCCGGCGGCGCAGCGCAGCCGGGCTACAACGACACGCGCACGTCCTGCAGACCGAGCTCGACGCGCAGCTTCACCGCGATGGCTACGCCATCCGCTTCACTCAAAACGCCCGCGATGCGCACCTGATAGACCTGCTTCCCCTGCGATACCGCGCGCTCGATCGATGCTGCATAGCCGGCGTCGCTCAAGCGATCGAGCGCCGCCGCGGCATCCTCGCTCCGCGCACTGCGCGACGCATAAACCTTCCAGCTACCGCCTTTGCCACTGGCGCCCGAGCCGGGCCGAATCTCCGTTTCTTGCGCGAATGCGTTGAGTTGCGCAAGAGTGATTTTGATCGTCGAGGTCGGCTTTGCATCGGTCGGTGCAACGAATACGCTGTTCGGCTCGTCGAGCGTGGTCGGCGCATCGCCCTTGCGGGAGACTTCGACTTTGCCCTCAATCAGCGCAACGATATCGCGGTCGATACCGGACTTGCCCCAGATGTCCGTGCCGACGATGCTTGCCGTAACGGTCGCGAGTTCGATTTTAATATCGCGGAGAGCATGCGCTTTATCCTCGGGCGCAGTGGTGAACCGGAACGCCCCCTGGCGTATGCCTAGACTGGCGCGATACGAAGGTTGACCGCGGTCGCCTCTTTGCGCATCGTTGAGATCGAAGCGCGCATTCTCGCCGAGCTTCACCGCGCTGCCTTCGGGCATGCGCAACAGCACGCGCGAGCCCGCGCCGGTCGTGATGGTGTCGCCGTTCTTGATTCGCGCGCCGAGCGCGAGCGGTGCGCGTTTGCCAGCGCGGGTCACCCAAGCCGGCATCTGCAGCGCCTCGACTTCCGGGTTTTCCGGGGTGATGGCGGCTTCAGACACCGACGCCGGCACCAAACATGTGCCGAGCAGCGTGATCGACGCCAGAGCAGCGATCCGTGTTCCCAATTTGTTCATGCATTTCTCCAAAAGCGTATCCGACTGCCCTGAAGTGTAGCGCGGGCAATGTTCTTGTTACGGCTGGCAGGTCCAGGCGGATGCGCAGTCCACTGGGAATCTGCAGCTTCGCGGGGAATCTGCAATGGATCGGTCGATGCGCCGTGGTTTAGCGTTTACCGGCGTAAGACCGCGCGCATTTACTGCTAAATCCCACCGCGATACGGTGACACCGGGCCGCGATTTCGATTCGCGTAACGTCGAGCGCGGTCCCCCGATATACTTCAGCCCGCAGCGTGCTCTACGCGCGCATCTCGAGGGATCCCCAAATGAAAGCGGCCGAACTGCTGGTGAAGTGCCTCGAAAACGAAGACGTCGAATTTATCTTCGGGTTGCCCGGCGAAGAAAACATCGATGTCATGGATGCCCTGCTCGATAGCCCGATTCGATTCATCACCACGCGCCATGAACAGGGTGCGGCTTTCATGGCCGACGTCTACGGCCGGCTTACCGGCAAGGCCGGTGTCTGCTTGTCGACGCTCGGGCCGGGCGCGACCAATTTGATCACCGGTGTGGCCGACGCCAATATGGACCGCGCACCGGTAGTTGCGATCGCGGGGCAGGGCGCGACGACGCGAATGCACAAGGAGAGCCACCAGATTTTGGATTTGGTGACGCTGTTTCATCCGATCACCAAATATTCCGCGCAAATCCGCGAGCCCGAAATCGTGCCTGAGATCGTACGCAAAGCCTTCAAGGTTGCGCAGACGGAAAAACCGGGTGCGACGTTCATCGATTTCCCCGAGAACATCGCCGAGACCGAAGTTGCGAAATCGCCGATCAAAGTGCAAAGCGCATACACCTCGCCGCCGCCGGATTCCAAGATCGAGGAAGCCGCGCGGCTGATCTCGAAGGCCAAGTGTCCGGTGATTCTGGCCGGTAACGGCGTTATTCGCCAAGGTGCGACGGAGGCGCTGGTGAGTTTCGCCGAGGTGCTGCGCATCCCGGTGGCCAACACCTTCATGGCGAAAGGCGTGATGGCGTTCTCGAGCGAGCTTTCGCTGGGAACGATCGGTTTGAAAGCGCGCGACCTGCCATGGTTTGCGTTTGCCAAGGCGGATCTGGTCATCTGCGTCGGCTACGACATGGTCGAATACCAGCCGGAGATGTGGAACCCGGCAGGCGACAAGGCGATCATTCATATCGATGCGCTGCCGGCTGAGGTCGACGAGCGCTACATCGTCGCACTCGGCGTGCTTGGCGATATCGGCGATGCGCTGCGCGGAATCGCGGTGCGAGCGCGGCCGCATCCGGGTTCGCCGATCAAGCCGTTGCGTCGCGCGATCGTCGAAGATCGCGCGATGTACGCGGACGATCAGGGTTTCCCGGTGAAGCCGCAGAAAATTCTCTGGGATTTGCGCGAAGCACTCGCGCCGGCCGATATCGTCATTTCCGACGTCGGTGCGCACAAGATGTGGACCGCGCGCCAGTATCGAGCGGAGCAGCCTAACACCTGCATCATCTCGAACGGTTTCGCTGCGATGGGCATCGCAGTTCCGGGCGCGATTGCGGCAAAACTTGCCTATCCCGATCGCAAAATCGTGGCAGTGACAGGCGATGCAGGCTTCTTGATGAACTCGCAGGAAATCGAAACGGCGATGCGCGTGCAGACGCCGATCGTGATCTTGATCTGGAGCGATTCGGAGTACGGTCTCATCACCTGGCATCAGCTCCGGCATTTCGGCCGCACCAGCCACATCGCGTTCAACAATCCCGACTTCGTCAAGTATGCGGAAAGTTTCGGGGCGAAAGGCTATCGCGTAGAGCGCACTGCGGATCTCGCGCCGATTCTCAAATCCGCCCTCGCCGAGCCGACCGTTACCATCATCGATTGTCCTGTCGACTATCGCGAAAACATGAAACTCACCGAACGGTTGAACAGCCTAGTATCGCCGGTGTGAGCATCGTTCCATAAGCCCGCGGCGCCCGATCGTGTCCGCGCTAAGCTATGATGCGAGCGCTCGCGGCCAACGGCGTGCATGCGATGGCGTGCGCATAATCCCGTGAATTTTTCAGCGCCGATATCGCGAGCCTTAATTCACCCAATGCGCACCTCCAGCGAGAAACGGATCTAGCATGCCACTCAATTTGTTCAGCCGTCTGATGCCGCGCGAGGAAAGCTTCACCGCGCTGTTCTGCGATCAGGCGCGCGCCATCGTCGAAGCATCGGAAGAGTTGCGCGCGTTGATCGAAGGACAAGGCGAAATCGATACCCACGTCGCCTCGATTCGAGTAATCGAAGCAGCCGCCGACGCAGTAGCCAAAAAGATTTTTCTTGGCGCCAATCGCACGTTCAACGCGCCGATCGACCGCGAAGACATCATCGGACTCGCCAATTATCTGGACGACGTCGTCGATCTCATCGAAGACACCGCG
>JBBRGM010000078.1:0-13362 GCA_038240725.1 Burkholderiales bacterium
TCGAAGAGCGCGAGGCGGCGGCAAATCTCAGAGATTTCCAGATTGCAGTCCCGCGCGGCGAACTGCCGGCGAAAGCGGATGGCGAATTTTATTGGACCGAGCTTATCGGTCTGCAAGTCAAGAATCTCGAAGGCGATGCGCTGGGCAAGGTAACCCAGCTTCTGGAAACCGGTGCACAGCAGGTCCTAGTAGTCTTCGGGGAGCGCGAGCGTCTGATCCCGTTCATCGCTCCGATAATCGTTTCGGTGGATTTGGCCAGCGAATCGCTGGTCGCGGATTGGGGCAAGGACTTTTGATCCACTTCGACGCAGTTACTCTATTTCCGGAAATGTTCGACGCGGTAACGCGATCCGGAGTGACGCGACGCGCGTTCGAAGCCAAGCTCTATGAGCTCGTGCTGTGGAATCCGCGCGATTTCAGCACGAATGCGTACCGTTCGGTCGATGATCGGCCCTACGGTGGTGGGCCGGGCATGGTGATGGCGCCGGAGCCGCTCGAGAAAGCGCTGAAGGCTGCACGTCAGCGTCAGCGCAGTTGTGGCGTCGCTGCACCGAAGGTCGTGTACTTCACCCCGCAGGGAAGGTTGTTGAATCACGAATTGGTAGTAGAGCTTGGCCAGCACCCCGGATTGATCCTGTTGGCGGGGCGCTACGAAGGCGTAGACGAGCGCCTGGTCGATCGCCAAGCCGATTACGAAGTGTCAGTCGGCGACTACGTTTTGTCGGGCGGCGAGTTGCCCGCGATGGTGTTGATGGATGGTTTGATCCGCCAGTTGCCCGGAGTACTGGGCGGCAGCGAATCGGCAGCGCAAGATTCGTTCGTGAATGGCTTGCTCGATTGTCCGCACTTCACGAGACCTGAGGTCTACGAGGGCGTATCGGTGCCGGACGTTTTGCTGTCGGGCAATCACGCGGAAATTGGACGCTGGCGGCTCAAACAATCACTGGGCCGAACCTGGAGCAGGCGGCCGGAGCTGCTGACCAAGTTGAAGCTGGATAGCGAGCGGTTGGCGTTACTCGAAGAATTCAAACGCGAGGCGGAAGAGCAGGAAACTGCGCGCGAAACGTAATAACCGCGGATTCGAACATCCGCGAAACTTAAATGCAGGAGTGACTAGCGATGGATTTGATCAAAGCAATCGAACAGGAAGAGATAGCCCGCCTGGGTAAGACCATTCCGGCGTTTGCACCGGGCGATACGGTTGTCGTTAGCGTGAAAGTGGTGGAAGGCGACCGCAAGCGCGTGCAGGCATACGAAGGCGTTGTGATCGCGCGACGCAATCGCGGCGTGAATTCCTCGTTCATCGTACGCAAGGTCTCTTCGGGTGAAGGCGTGGAGCGAACGTTTCAGACCTACTCCCCATTGATCGCCAGTATTGAGGTCAAGCGTCGCGGTGACGTGCGTCGAGCCAAGCTGTATTACCTGCGTGAGCGTTCCGGCAAATCTGCGCGCATCCGCGAAAAGCTGACGACAGTGGCCAAGACCGCAGCCACGGCCAGCGAGCCGACCGACGCGAACTAACGTTCGCATCGAAGCTCGTCGACAAGAGGCAGATCACGAGCTGCCTCTTTGTTTTGCTGGGGTCGCAGTTCAAATCACGATAGCGCATCGACGTGTGATACAACGTGGCGTGTTCAATGCCATCACCGGGTATGCCACAAGCCGACAATGAATTCTCTGACCCCGAGGGCGCCGCACCCAGGTCCGGCCGGAGGACGAAGACGATCGCGCCATCCGAACCGCTGCTCGACCAATTCACCGATACGCTTTGGCTGGAAGACGGCCTCGCGCGCAACACGCTCGATAGCTATCGCCGCGATTTGAGCCAGTTCGCCGCGTGGTTGCAGCAGATGCATGACAAACCGCTGCTGCAAGCCGGCCATGCGGATTTACTCGGTTATCTCGCCCATCGCTACGAAACCAAGGCACGTCCCAGTTCCAGCGCGCGACTGTTGTCCAGCCTCAAACGGTTCTATCAATTTGCGCTGCGGCAGGGACGGCTGCAAACCGATCCGACGATCAACATCGAAGCGCCGAAATTAACGCGGCGCCTACCCTATAGCCTGACCGAGAGCGACGTTGAGAATTTGCTTGCGACGCCCGACGTCGAAACACCGCTGGGCCTGCGCGACCGCGCAATGCTAGAGCTGCTCTATGCTACCGGCCTGCGCGTGTCGGAGCTGGTTACGCTCAAAGATGCGCAGATTTCGCAGGACATGGGCGTAGTCCGGATCCTGGGCAAAGGCCGCAAAGAGCGCCTGGTGCCCGTCGGCGAGGAAGCGCTGGAGTGGGTTCGCCGTTACGTACTTGAGGCGCGGCCGCAATTGCTCCAAGCGTCGCGGGGCGACGCGCTGTTCTTGACCACGCGATCGCATTCGATGACGCGCCAGGGATTCTGGTATCTGATCAAACGCTACGCGCAGATCGCCGGTATTTCGCAGCCGCTGTCGCCGCATACGTTGCGGCATGCGTTCGCTACGCATCTGCTCAACCATGGTGCCGATTTGCGAGTCGTGCAATTGCTGCTGGGCCATGCGGACATCTCGACGACGCAGATCTATACGCATGTCGCCCGCGAGCGGCTCAAGCAGCTGCACGCGAAGCATCACCCGAGAGGCTGAAGCAGCGCTCTGCAGATCAAGCGCGCGATAATTCGTGCGCGATGCCAATGGACACCGCGGACGGGCGGCTCACGCTCCTCTATCCGTCGCGGTCCTTTCAATCGTCACGCCGACCCGCCGTACGCCGCGCAATACACCGAGTTTCGTTGCGCTGACACGAGTCCAGGGCGAATGGAAATCGTCGAGGATGATGCCGGCGACGTGCTCGCACAATCGTTCCAGTAAAACGAAATGCGTGGTCGCGAGCGATTCTCTGATTCGTTCGACGACCGCACCGTAGTCGATCGTGTCGCGCAGCCGGTCGCTGCGGCCCGCCTCGTCGTTGGGTATCCCGAATTCCAGATCGAGCTGAAGCGTCTGCACGAGCCGGCGTTCCCAAGCGTAGAAACCGATCAGCGTGTCGACGCGAAAATCATGAATCGCGATAGTGTCCATATCGGGTGCAACTTCAAAGCAAGACAGAGATTGTAAGATACGCCATGGCCTCTCTTCTGTGCGTGATTGCCGCGTATCTCATCGGCTCGATTTCTTTTGCCGTCGTGGCGAGTCGAATCTTCCGACTGCCCGACCCGCGCACATACGGTTCAGGAAATCCCGGGGCGACCAACGTGCTGCGCAGCGGGCGCAAAGCCGCTGCTGCCGTGACCCTGTTCGGCGATACGGCAAAAGGTTTTGCAGCGGTCGCGCTGGTGAAATGGCTTGCCCCTGCGTTGGAAATCGGTGACCTAACGATTGCGCTCTGCGCGGTTGCTGTGTTCCTGGGCCATCTGTATCCGGTGTTCTTTCGCTTCAAGGGCGGTAAGGGTGTTGCGACCGCGCTCGGTGTGATTGTCGCGCTCGACCCGACGCTTGCGTTGCTCGTGCTGTTCTCCTTCATTGCAATTGCGTTGCTGCTGCGGTTTATTTCATTGGCAAGCATCGCAGCTGCATTCGTTGCAGCGATCGCGAGCTGGTGGATTCTGCCATCGCCCGCTCAGGCGTGCGCGATCTGCGTAATCGCGCTCCTGATCGTATGGCGCCATCGCGGTAACGTCCGCCGGCTTATGGGCGGCACCGAGAGCCGCCTGGCCCTGAGACGAAGCCGCACCCCGCCGCCTGGTCCGGCTATCTAGCGACGTACCAGTCGGCGCCCCTCTCGTTACGCAGGCTATTCAGGCTGCGATAGTTGCGCGAGATCCCAGCGCGGGCGAACGGTAAAGCCGTTGTCATGCCGCGCCGCGCGCTCCATACGCAAAGCGCCGGCGAACGCAATCATCGCGCCGTTATCGGTACAGAAGACGAGCTCGGGATAGCGCACAGTAATCCCGCGGCGTTCACAGGCCGCATTCAGCTGACTGCGCAGCCTGCGATTGGCGCCGACGCCGCCGGCCACGACCAGCTCGTCGATATTGGATCGCTCCAGTGCGGCCAGCGACTTCGCCACCAGCACATCGACGATCGCGGCTTCCACCGCGGCCGCGATATCCGCACGCGTCTGCTGGTCCAGCGTGCTACGCCGCACTAATGTGAGGACTGCCGTCTTTAATCCGCTGAAGCTGAAATTGAGGTCTGGGCTGGTCAGCATCGGGCGCGGAAGCTCGAATCGGCGCGGGTTTCCGGATTGCGCGAGTTGCGAGAGCGCGGGACCGCCGGGATAGCCGAGATCCAGCAATTGCGCCGTCTTGTCGAATGCTTCGCCCGCGGCGTCGTCTAAGGTCTCTCCTAGCAATTCGTAGCGGCCAACCTCGTCGACGCGCATGAGCTGCGTGTGTCCGCCTGATACCAGGAGTGCCACGAACGGGAAACGCGGAGGATCGCCGGAGAGGAGCGGTGACAGCAAATGCCCCTCGAGATGATGAATACCGATCGCAGGAATCTGCAGTACATACGCCAGCGCCTCACCGATCGCAGCGCCGACGAGCAGTGCTCCGGCCAATCCGGGGCCTTGCGTGTACGCGACGCCGTGTAAGTCCCGCAATGTGCGGCCGGACTCCGCCAGCGTGGCGCGCACCAGAGGCAGAACGCGTCTAATGTGATCGCGCGATGCGAGCTCAGGTACGACGCCGCCGTAATCGGCATGCATGGCGATCTGCGAGTGAAGCGCGTGCGCAAGCAATCCAGCAGTCGAGTCGTACAGTGCGATGCCGGTTTCATCGCATGAAGTTTCGATGCCGAGGATGAGCATGCTTGAGTGAGCGGGAAGTACGGTTGAGAGGAGACCTAGGTTGCCAGACCCTGGGACGATTCTGCTATACTCGCCGACTTTCCAAAAGGCCATGGCCAGCTGCGTTCTCCATCGGCCACGCGCCTTCAGCTTCTGAATTCGACCGACTTCTGAATTGGGCCTTGCGGCCTGCCAAGTTTAAACGGCCCAAAAGGGTTTAAACGGCCAAGGGCCACCAGGTTTTTAAGCGGCCAAGCGCCACCAGGGAAATCGTTTTTAAACGGCCAAGGGCCACCAGGGAAATCGAATTATGCCAACTGTGCGGGTCAAGGAAAACGAACCTTTCGAAGTAGCAATGCGCCGGTTCAAGAGAACCGTTGAGAAGACTGGTCTATTGACCGAATTGCGCGCGCGGGAATTCTACGAGAAGCCTACCGCTGAGCGTAAGCGCAAGCGGGCCGCTGCGGTAAAGCGCCATTTCAAGCGGCTACGCGGGCAGCAACTACCGCCGCGGATGTACTAACCGGTTGATCCGGACGAATTCTACGCGGCAGGGACTCGTCCCTGCCGCGCTGCTTTTCTAGGCTTCGAAAACAGTTCTCTCAGACTTCGAAAGCGGGGCGAATAACTCATGGCGCTTAGAGATCGCGTTACCGAAGACATGAAAACTGCGCTCAAGGCGAAAGACACAGCGCGATTGTCCGCCGTACGGCTGTTGATGGCGGCGATTAAGCAGCGTGAGGTCGACGAGCGTATCCAGTTGAGCGACGACGACGTCGTCGCTGTCATCGATAAGATGCTCAAGCAGCGTCGCGATTCGATCTCGCAGTACGAGGCCGCCAAACGGCAAGACCTCGCCGACGTCGAGAAATTCGAGATCGAAGTCCTCAGCGGTTACATGCCGAAAGCGTTCACTGCAGACGAGATCGATGCAGCGGTAATCGACGCGATCGCGGCCGTACAGGCGGCGACACCGCAAGACATGAGTAAGGTGATGGCACTGCTCAAGCCCAGGCTGGCTGGACGCGCGGACATGGGTAAGGTGTCTGCGCTGGTGAAGGCGAAGCTCACCGCTTGAAATGGGCGCTACGTCGGTCCGCGCGCCGACGCTGCACAGCGCGTGGGGTGCAAGTCTCGGAAATCGAGAAAGCCGAACAAACTGACCTATAATTGCATCTCGCTAGTCGCGATTTCGCACCGGGTGAGTCGGGCGTCCGGCTGACATTGCGCAATCCGGTCGCTCACCTGATTGAGCCGTCGAATCGCAGGAGCGTTTAGTCGTCGACTCGCAACTGATCTGGTGGCAAACGGCGCTTAATTTTTTCGCCCGCGCGATTCGCGTTCATCGGTCCACGGCGGCATCTAGCGCAGGCAACAGCAAGATCGAGCTGCATATTCGACCCCTGCGGTTGCACCCGCAGAACAAAGGTCACATCGATTCGGTGTGCCGCATGCCTTTCCTCGAGGACATAGGCGAATGCCATATTTGACGCGTTCGATCGAGACGCCCTGACCGAAGCGATGATTCCTAAGTCTTTCGTTCATGAGCTCCTTGCGCGGGTCGATATCGTCGACGTCGTCGAGTCTCAGCTTCCACTTAAGCGTGCGGGCTCCAACTTGGTTGCCTGCTGCCCGTTTCATAACGAAAAGACGCCCTCGTTCACGGTAAGCCAGACCAAGCAGTTCTACCACTGCTTCGGCTGTGGCGCGCACGGCAGCGCCGTTGGTTTTCTCATGGAGTACAGCGGGCTGGGCTACGTCGAAGCGATCAAGGATCTGGCATCGCGGGTGGGCATGAGCGTGCCAGAGATGCAATCGGCGCCGCGCGAGGCGGCTCGCCACGCAGAATCCGAACAGCTTGCCGACGTTCTCCAGCGCGCCGCGCAGTTCTACCGGTCCGAGCTCAAGCGCTCGGAGCATGCGATCAACTACTTGAAGGGCCGCGGTCTCACCGGCGAGATTGCCGCGCGCTTTCAACTAGGCTATGCACCCGCCGGCTGGCAACCGCTGGCTGCGGTGTTCGACAACTATCAATCCCACTCGCTAGTGGATGCAGGTTTAGTGGTGCAGGGGGACGAGGGCAAGCGATACGATCGTTTTCGAGACCGGATCATGTTTCCGATTCTCAATCAGCGCGGACAGATCATCGGTTTCGGCGGCCGCGTTCTGGATAAGTCGGAGCCGAAGTACCTCAACTCGCCGGAAACCGCGCTGTTCGAGAAGGGCCACGAGCTGTACGGCCTATTCCAGGCACGGCGCGGCCTGCGCGAGTCCGGCCGGATCGTCGTGGTGGAAGGCTATATGGACGTCGCTGCCCTGGCGCAATATGGGATCGACTACGCGTGCGCAACCTTGGGGACCGCGACGACGCCGTGGCATGTCCAGAAGCTGCTGCGCCAGACCGAAGAGGTCATCTACTGTTTCGACGGCGATGCGGCCGGGCGGCGCGCTGCCTGGCGCGCATTGGAGAACAGCTTGGCGCAACTGCAAGATGGCCGCCACATCAAGTTTTTGTTCCTGCCCGCACAAGACGACCCCGACAGTTTCATCCGACGCGAAGGCAAGCCAGCCTTTGAAGTGCTCTTGACCACCGCGATGCCATTGTCGGAATTTGCTATTCGCCAGCTGACCGAAGGCCTAGACATGGCCAGCGTCGAGGGTCGTGCGAAGTTTCTGCAAGAGGTAAAGCCCCTTGTGAAACAGGTGAATGCACCCATCTTTGGACTCATGCTCCGCAAGCGCATCGCCGCGCTGGCGGGCGTATCCGACGCCGAGTTCGATCAGCAATGCGGAATTCAGCCGGTGCGGAGAAAAGTGCGGGAAGTTGCCCGCAGATCGCAGCCTGCGTCGTTCCTGCGGCGGCTGCTGCGGCTATTGGTTGCTCGGCCCGAATGGGTGGGGCAGATCGACACGAGCCTGCTGGGAAAGCCCCAAGCAGGAGAGCCCCAGTTAGGAAAACCGATGACGAGCATCGCCGACGTTTCCGCACAAGAGTGGGCGTTGTTGAATGAGCTGCTGCCGATGCTGACGGCACAGTCGACGCGCATCAATCTCACCGAAGCGTTTCGCGGCACGCCGCTGGCGGCACTCGTCGCGGCCATCGAGCAAGAGGCCCTCGAGCTCGAAGACGACCAATTTGCCGAGGATGGGATGCTGGAAGAATTTCTCGCCGCCTGGAAGCAGGTCCAGGCAGCGGTGGACGTAGTGGAGAGAACTGAGCTGGAACACCGGTTAGCGTCCGGCCAGGCATCGGCGGATGAGAAGCAACGGTTGCGCGCCTTGTACAGTCGCGTGCCCGCTGGTGTGGAGACTGCCGCGAGGCACTGACCAGGCCTAACACGGTCAAACCCCGACAAACCGGGAGTTTTGCGTATAATTCGCGGTTTTTTTTAGCATTTTTAGTGATACAAGGACGGCCATGGCAAAAGAACCAAAGGTCAAGGAAGCCGAGAAAGACAAGCTGGGCGGACTTCCCAATGATGCTGAGGCGCGCCGCACGCGGCTCAAGAACCTGATCGTGCTGGGCAAGGAGCGCGGTTTCCTCACCTACGCGGAAATCAACGATCACCTGCCGGACGACATGCTGGATGCTGAGCAGATCGAAAACATCATCAGCATGATTAATGACATGGGCATTCAGGTGTACGACGAAGCGCCGGACACCGAAGCGCTGCTCATGAATGACACGACACCGGCCGCGCCCGACGAAGATGCCGCCGAAGAAGCCGAAGCCGCCGTCTCCACGTTGGACTCCGAGTTCGGCCGCACCACCGACCCGGTACGCATGTACATGCGCGAGATGGGGTCGGTCGAGTTGCTGACGCGCGAAGGCGAAATTGAAATCGCGAAGCGCATCGAAGACGGCCTGCGCCACATGATTCAGGCGATTTCCGCCTGCCCGACAACGATCGCCGAAATTCTAACGCTGGGCGAGCGCGTGCAGCGCGATGAAATGCGCGTCGACGAGGTCGTCGACGGCCTGCTCGATCCCAACGCCGAAGAAATCATCAGCGAAGAGATTCCCGACGAAATCATCGAAGAAGAGCTCGAAGCCGAAGAAGGCGACGATGAAGCCGCCGCCGCGATTCAGAGCGCCAGTCTCCTGCTTTTGAAAACCGCCGCGCTCGAGCGCTTCACGACCATCTCGCAGCTGTACGGCAAGATGATGAAGGCGCTGGTCAAGCATGGTTCGCGCGGCAAGCCCTACGCCAAAGCGCAGGAAGATATTTCGCACGAGCTGACGTTGATCCGCTTTTCCGCGAAGCAGATCGAAGCGCTGTGCGACAGCGTGCGCAGAATGGTCGAAGAAGTGCGTTCGTACGAACGCGCCATCATGGAGCTGTGCGTCGAGAAGGCCAACATGCCGCGCGCGTATTTCATCAAGAACTTCCCGGGCAATGAGGAAGACTTGGAATGGGTGCGCCGCGAAGTCGCGGGCCGCAAGCCGCATAGCGATGCGCTAGCGCGTTTCGCACCGGCCATTCTCGAGCATCAGCAGAATCTGCTGGATCTGCAGAAGCGCGTCGGCTTGCCGGTGAAGGAGGTTAAAGAGATCAATCGTCAGATGTCGACGGGCGAGGCGAAAGCGCGCCGCGCCAAGCGCGAAATGACCGAGGCGAATCTGCGTCTGGTGATTTCCATCGCAAAGAAGTACACCAACCGCGGTTTGCAGTTCCTGGATCTGATTCAGGAGGGCAACATCGGTTTGATGAAAGCGGTCGACAAGTTCGAATATCGCCGCGGCTATAAATTCTCGACCTACGCGACGTGGTGGATTCGCCAGGCCATTACGCGTTCCATCGCCGATCAGGCACGCACCATTCGTATTCCGGTGCACATGATCGAGACGATCAACAAGATGAATCGAATTTCGCGCCAGATCCTGCAGGAGACCGGGCAGGAGCCCGATCCGGCTTTGCTGGCGGTGAAGATGGAAATGCCCGCGGAGAAGATCCGCAAGATTTTGAAGATCTCCAAGGAACCGATCTCGATGGAAACGCCGATCGGCGACGACGACGATTCGCATCTGGGCGATTTCATCGAAGACCAGGGCACGATGGCGCCGGTCGAGGCAGCGGTCTACACGAGCTTGCGCGACGCGACCAAAGAAGTGCTCGATACCTTAACGCCGCGCGAAGCAAAGGTGCTGCGTATGCGCTTCGGCATCGAGATGAACACCGATCACACGCTCGAGGAAGTCGGCAAGCAGTTCGACGTGACGCGCGAGCGCATTCGGCAGATCGAAGCGAAAGCACTGCGTAAGCTGCGTCATCCTTCGCGCTCCGAGCGTTTGCGCAGCTTTCTCGATACGGAAACCTGAGCGGTCCACTTAGGAAAAAAATAAAGCCGGGCAACCAAACGTTGCGCGGCTTTCTTTTTGCGCTTGCCATGGTTCCGCGCGTTGCGCGGGCCTGCATCGCGAACACACTAATCAGATCTCGGATAACATTCGAACGTCCGATTAGCACAGCACTTAACCATACCGCGCGCTGTTCCTTCGGATATAGCGCAGCGCGGATAAAGTGAAAGTGTTGCGTGTCGCAATCGCCGCGCGCCCATTCTTCATTTCTGAAATTTCAGGAGCTCATTTTGAACGCGGAACAACTACGTGCAGTGCAGGCCCCGCTGAAAGATTCCTATCGCAGCGATCCGAAGAGCGCGGTGATTACGCTGACGGCCGAAGGTCATCTCGGCGAGGAATCGATCTCCTGCAGTGTGCAGACGCATAAGGCGATGGTTAACGCTGGCTTGCATCCGGCTGCGGGCGGCGATGGCAGCTTCGCGTGCTCCGGCGACATGCTGCTAGAGGCGCTGGTTGCATGCGCAGGCGTTACCTTGCGTGCGGTGTCGACTGCACTGGGCATCAACGTGAAGAGTGGAACCGTGTTCGCGGAAGGCGATCTCGATTTTCGCGGCACGCTTGGCGTCGATCGCGAAGCACCCGCCGGCTTTCGCGCCATCCGTCTTCGCTTTGCGCTGGACAGCGATGCATCCGCTGAGCAACAGGCGAAGCTGATCAGCCTGACCGAGCGCTACTGCGTGATATATCAATCGCTCGTGCGCCCGCCGCAGTTGTCGTTGAGCGTCGGCGCGGCGAGCTGAACGCGAACGGCGGACGTGCCCACCGAATACCGGCGGGCTTAGTCGCGTAAGTTCTCGCGCAGCGTGCGGCCTTCGTATTCGGTGCGAAACAGCGCGCGTCGCTGCAGCTCCGGCACAACGCCATCGACGAAGTCATCGAAACCGCCGGGCAGATATGCCGGCGTGACCATGAACCCGTCGCACGCGTACTCCACAAACAGCGCCTCGAGTTGATCCGCTACATCAGCAGCGGTACCCACGAGCTGCGGCGCGACGACGCTCTGTCCGTAGCGCCTGCCGATTTCGCGGAGCGTCATCTTGCCGTCGCGGCTCAAGCTGCGCACCGCTGCGAGCATCCCCTGCATGCCTTGCACTTCGAGCTTCTCGAGCGGCGCATCCAGCGGCAGGGTAGCGAAGTCGAAATTCATGTGGCTGGACATGGTCGACAGTCCGACCAGCGGATGAACCAGTGCGTTGTGTGCGTCGCGTTTTTCCTCCGCTTCCTGTCGACTGCTGCCGACGAACGGCATGACCGCGGCGATGAGCTTTAACTCATCCGGACGGCGATGGAATTTCTCCGCCGCGCTCTTCGCGCTGACATAGAAACGCTTCATCGCATCGGCCGTGGGCTGCACGACGAAAATGACTTCTGCCCATTTCGCGGCGAAGTCCTGTCCGCGCGAAGACGATCCGGCTTGAATGATCACGGGTCGTCCCTGCGGCGAGCGCGGGATGTTGAGCGGGCCGCGCGTGCGGTATGTCTTGCCGTTGTAGTCCGTGCGATGGATCTTCCCCGGGTCTGCGTATAAGCCTTCCTCGCGGTTCAACAGCAGCGCGTCCGGATCCCAGCTTTCCCAAAGCTTGAACGTCGCCTCCATGAATTCTTCGGCGCTGTCGTAGCGCGCGTCGTGACCGAGATGGCTCTCGAGGCCATGGTTGCGCGCCTCGCCTTCGTTAACTGAGGTCACGACATTCCATGCGGCACGGCCGCGCGACAGATGATCGATCGTGGCAAACGTGCGTGCGATGTTGTACGGATGATGGTAAGTGGTCGAGCGCGTTGCACCGAGACCGATATGCGTTGTACGCGCTGCCATGAGACTGATCACCAACGTGGGATCCAGGCGGGTCGCGTCTTGATCGCCGTAGCGCGCGCCGACATCGATGCTTTCGCCGAAGCGGTCTGACATCGCCAGACGATCGGCGAAGAACGCAAGATCGAACTTGCCGCGCTCCAGCGTCTGCGCGATCTGCACGTAATAGTCGGGATCGAGAAAGCCGCCGAGTTGCGTCTGCGGATGCCGCCACATGGCGTGGCTATGAGCGCCATTGCCGGCGATGAGGAATGCCGCCAGATGAATCTTGCGAGTAGTCATGGTAACTGCGGCGTTGAGCAGCCCGTTAGAGTTGTGCGACGATGGTGTTCTTTAGCTGTGCAAGCGAAGTATCCGCGCGGTCGCGCGGCCGGCGCAAGCTGGCCACTTCGCCGCGGAGTGTACCGGGATGCGGCTGCAAGATCATCACGCGATCGGCAAGATACAGCGCCTCGTCGACGTCGTGCGTGACGAGCACCACCGTGATCGAATGACGGATCGCTATTCGCAGCAGCAGATCCTGCAGACGCATTCGCGTCAACGCATCCACTGCACTGAACGGTTCGTCCAGCAGTAATAGCGCAGGCTGCGAGAACAGCGCTCTCGCGAGGGCGACGCGTTGCGCCATCCCGCCCGAGAGCTGTTTGGGCAGTGCGTCTGCGTAGCCGTCGACGCCGACCTCTTGCAGCAGTGCGACGGCCCGCTCACGCGAGCCTTGCGCGCCATCCGCGCTGAATGCGACGTTGTCCGCGATGCTCAACCACGGCAGCAAGCGCGGTTCTTGAAACATGATGCCGATGCCCGACCGCGGGCCGCGAACAGATTCGTCTTGAAAGCGAACCGTGCCGACGAAGTCGTGCTCGAGCCCCGCCGCGATTCGCAGCAGCGTGCTTTTGCCGCTGCCGCTGGCACCGACCAATGCGACGATCTCACCGGCTGCCACCTCGAATCGGACGCCCGCGAGCACGGGCCGACCCGCGAAGGCTTTGCGCGCGATGTCGATCGACAGCAGTGCGCTCATCTGCGTTATCCGTTTGCGGGATTGCGAGTCGGATCGAAGGCATCGCGCCAGCGCAGCTTGCGCGTTTCGATATGCTTGAGTATCGAATCGCTGGCTTTGCCCAGTACCGCAAGCAGAACGATGGCGGCCAGTACGATGTCAGGCCGGCTGGTCTCGCGGCCGTCGCTCAACAGATAACCGAGGCCACTCGTTGCAGCGATGAGCTCGGCAGCGACGAGGAACATCCAGCTCAGACTCAAGCCGACGCGCAGACCTGTGAAAATGCTCGGCAGCGATGCCGGCAATAAAATGCGTCGGATCATCGCTGCATTCGATAGCCCGAAGCTGCGTCCGAGCTCGACCAGTTTTGCGTCGACGTTTTGAATTCCGGACAGCGCATTCAAGTACACCGGGAAAAACGCG